>PEUE01000032.1:163-322 GCA_002780785.1 Candidatus Portnoybacteria bacterium CG02_land_8_20_14_3_00_45_8 | reverse complement strand
ATTAAAAATTACGCCAAAGAAGCCGCCGCCGCCATTCCGATAACAGACGACTCTGATGAAGAAACAGAGGCCTCCATGTTTTTAAGCGCAATGCAAAATAACGATTTTTCTAAACTGGACCGCTACCTGAATGACTACCAAACCGCTTATCAAAAACTG
>PEUE01000032.1:0-147 GCA_002780785.1 Candidatus Portnoybacteria bacterium CG02_land_8_20_14_3_00_45_8 | reverse complement strand
CCAGCGACTTAGTTGAGCTGCACAAAGAACAGCTGAATATATTTTCTGTTTTAATTAAGGTCTATCAAGGCATAAAAAAAATCAACGAGGACCCGCTCAAGGCCAATCTCGCTCTGCAAAAATATGAAAGCGCTCCGTCGCAGTTTA
>PEUE01000063.1:3084-6792 GCA_002780785.1 Candidatus Portnoybacteria bacterium CG02_land_8_20_14_3_00_45_8 | reverse complement strand
ACCCCGCCAAAGCGGGGTCCTGCTTTAAGAATTCGCAATCGCCAAACGAGATTAGGCCTTTTTCGCGCCCAAGATTCTGAACATCTTAGTGCCGCAAGTCGGGCAAACACCCGTCATTGCGCGTCTCTCAACGCCACCCTTGCCCTTCATGGCAACTTCTTTGGCGTCTTTCATCTCTCTTTTGGCTTTACACTTGACGCAGTATCCTTCAGTCATATTAATTTGCTTATTAATAAGCTTATTAATGGTTATCTTAACTCTCCTTTAATTATATTCTTTTAATATAATTATGGCGCTCGGTCAAAGAGACGCCAAGGCCTCTCTTTTCCCTCACTTGTAATTATACACAATTTACGAATAAATGCAAGGGGGCAACCCCTTAATTACCCACAAGCACGTTTAAGGGTTATTATGGCAGTTTTTTTCTCAAATGAAGCCGAAATAGCTTTAAAGAATTAAGCAGCGGCAGAAAGTCGGTCAAAAAGTTGTAGGCGGCCGCGCCCCTGGGACCAATCACGCCGCCAAAGACCAAAGCCAGCCCCACCGCGTTAACCGCTCCCCAAAGCCATAAGTCCTGCTTAATAATCCGCAAGGCGTAACGGCTTAAATCCATGGCCTCCGGAATATTGCCTATCTTATCCTTCATTAAAACCACATCCGCCGATTCAATGGCCGCATCCGAACCAACCACTCCCATGGCAATGCCCAAATCCGCCAGCGCCAACGCCGCCGCATCATTCACTCCGTCTCCCACCATGGCAACTTTGTAATCAGCATTAACGGCCTTCCTTAAATACTCAATTTTGTCCTTGGGCAAGAGATTGGCCTGCCATTCGGTTATGCCAACCTCTTGAGACACCTGAGCGGCTATTTTTTCATTGTCGCCGGTTAACATAGCAATTTTATCCACGCCCATTGACCGGAGTTTTTTTATAATATCGGCCGCGCCAGCCCTGACAGCATCTCTCATGGCAACAAAACCAATCACCCGACCACCACGGCTCAAAACCGTAACCATCCGATTCTTGGCTTTTTGTTCCTCTATCAACCCTGACTCTTCGTCGGAAAAAACAATCCCGTTATCTTTTAAAAACTTGGTCTTGCCGGCGATAATTTCTTCGCCGTCAATTTTTCCCCGAATCCCGAAACCCGGCTCCTCGTGAACCTTGGTTATCCTCAATAAATTAATTCCTTTGGCGGCAATTAGTTTTTTAACAGCTTTAGCTGCCGGATGCCCCGACTCGCTTTCCGCCGCCCCCAAGACCGCCAAAAATTCGTCTTGACTATAACCGCCAAAAGTGATTGTCTCTTCCACCTTGGTTTTGCCTTCGGTAATGGTACCTGTTTTATCAAAAACCATGGCCCGAACCTTGGTTAACCCCTCTAAAAATTCTCCGCCCTTGATAATAATTCCCCAGCGCGCCGCCACGCCAATGGCGGCCGTAAAAGCCAAGGGAATCGCCACCGCCAAATCGTCGGCGCAGGTCACTAGCAACACTGCCAACACCAAGTCAATTTTTTGAGTAAAAACATAAAGGGCCGTCGCGCCCAGTAGCGTAAAAAAGATATACCGCCCGGCAAAACGTTCAACCATTGAAGCGATGGGCGCTTTACTGGCCTGTGATTTTTCCACTAGTTCCAAAATCTTAGCAAAGGTTGTGTCGCCGCCCACTTTCTTGGCCCGCACCATTAACGAGCCGCTAACATTCAAAGTTGAACTCAAAACTTCCTCGCCCGCTTTTTTAGCGACCGGCTCCGATTCGCCCGTCAGCGACGACTGGTCAATACTGGCTTCACCCGACTCCACCACCCCGTCAACCGCTACGCGCTCACCCGATTCAACCACCACCAAATCACCAACTTTTACCTGTTCAATGCTTACTTCACAAATCTTACCATCAACTGATAAATGGATTTTCGTCGGACGCAATTTCATTAAGCCGGCCAAAGCATTTTTGGCTTGGCTGGCGGTATAGCGAGCAAACAGACGCGCTGAAGCCAGCATCAAGCTCACAAAAACCGCTGACTGCCATTCTCGCGCCAATAAAGCAAAAATTAAGGCGATGCCAGCCAAAAGATCAATGGTCAGCTTTTTCTTAATTAGCGCCTTTAAGGCGCTAATTAACACCGGCGCCAGCCCCGCCAAAGAAATAATGGCCAGCAGAATATTATTCAGCGGTTCTTTCATCAAATTAAGCCAGCCAAACAACAGGACAAAAAAAGACATAGCAATAATCGCTATGTCAAACCAGAAATAGAACGGTTGCTGAACCGAAGAAAAAGTTAAATGTTTATTGTGCCGTCTACTCATTAACGCTGGTACTTTTCTTAAAAACACGCGCTAAATAAAAACTCATAACCACCACCACCAAAGTAATAATGACCGCGTAGACAAACTTAGCCCAAAGACCATTTCCTTGCGCGGGAAAAAAATAATCAATTAGGCCTTTAATCGCTTCGTTCCAGGCCAAACCAGCTACCAAGCCAAAAGCGGTTAAAATATAACCCAGAGTTTTTTCGCGTACTTCTTTTTTAAGTTCGGCGCCCTCCTGTTTTATTTTTTGCAAATTAGGTTCAATCATATTATAATTTTTGTTTTAATTTATATTTGCCAATAAACACCTGCAGACCCAAAAAGAGCAGCAAGCTTACCAATAAGGCCTGTTCGGCAAAACGCAAATAATGTTTCGCCGAACCAAACCAAGCGCCCGAAAGATACCCCAGTCCCCCAATAATAAAAATCCAGGCGATATTAGCGATTAAATCATCCTTAACGAACTCACTAAACCTAAGCTTTAACACCCCGGCCCGCGCTAGAATGAAATGATGGAAGCCGTAGATAAACTTAGAAATAAAAAGCGTGCGCAGGGGCGATTGCAATAAGTGTTCATCAAATTGCCCTGTCGCTTTGACCAGCCATCGGCCGAACCGGTCTTCTGAATGGTTAACCTTATAGCCCAACGCGTACCATAGCCAATCACCAAATATCACGCCGATAAACAACGCCAGCAAAGTGGGCGCGCTGTCCAAAATGCCCCGAGAGGCCAAAAAGCCGGCGGTGAACAAAAAAATCTCGCCTTCAAAAATCATTGCCAAAAAAATAACTGCGTAAGCCACCGGCTTCCAAAAAGCCACGTAATGCAGCACCAAAGAGTCAACGTGAAAATGATGAAAAGGAATCATAAATGAAGTTTTTTGTTTTCTCCGCCGGCCAATTGCCCGCAAGCCGCTTCTATCCCTTCGCCAAAGCGATAACGCTCCAGCGCCTGAATTCCGGCAGCCATCAAAATATCCTTAAACTTTTTTATCTGCTTGGCGGATGACGGCTTAAACCCCGTTAGAGATTTTTGATTATCCTTTTTTACTCCGTGAGATTTTTGTAAAATCTCTAACGGGGTAAAAGTGCCGGTGGGATTGTATGCAATTAAATTAACAAAAACCAGTGGCCTTTTTAAAATTTTTACCAACTGCCTGGCCTGCTTTTCCGAATCATTTAATCCTTTTATCATTATATACTCAATCATCACTTTGCGTCGAGTTTTAGCAATATACTTATCAACTGCTGACAACACCTTTTTAATCGGGTATTTATTATTCACCGGCATAAGCTTGAAGCGAAGCTCGTCCGTCGGCGCGTGAAGCGAAATAGCCAAATTAACCTGAATGGGCTCTTGAGTTAAACGCTCAATTCCCTCAATAATGCCGACG
>PEUE01000063.1:2898-3060 GCA_002780785.1 Candidatus Portnoybacteria bacterium CG02_land_8_20_14_3_00_45_8 | reverse complement strand
CATGCCCATAAAAACGACATTGTTAATTTTATTAACAATATCGTTGCGAGCCCCCGCCACGGCGGGGGCGTGGCAACCTCGCGGGAGCGAAGCGACCCGCGCAACGAACTCACCATTTTTCAACCACCTTGCCCAAAACAGCACCTGCGCCACAATTTCACC
>PEUE01000063.1:774-2886 GCA_002780785.1 Candidatus Portnoybacteria bacterium CG02_land_8_20_14_3_00_45_8 | reverse complement strand
TCTTTTAAACCCCAACTTCCCCGTAGCGCAAAAACTGCAGCCGAGCGCACAGCCCACCTGGGAGGAAACACAAATAGTATTTCGTTCTTGGTGGCGCATCAAAACCGACTCAACCCTTAGACCATCGGACAAAATGAATAAGGCCTTAGCCGTTCTTTTGTCTTTAGCAACAAAAGTTCCTGCCTCAATTTCCAGCGGCCAGTATTTTTCAAGCTTAGCCCGAAGCCCTAACGATAAGGTCGTCGCCTCGCTCCAGTTATCTATCAAATCACAAAAAACAAGTTGCTTCACTTGTTTTTTACGAAACGCCGGCTCGCCAGCCAAAAGTTTTTCCAGTTTACTTAAGTCCATTTTTCCGAATGAAGTCCTTAAGCTTTTTAAAAGCCAATCCCCGATGGCTTAACGAATTTTTTTGCTCGTCTGACATTTCGGCAAAGGTAATATCAAATCCCTCGGGAATAAAAACCACATCGTAGGGCAACTTGCTGCGGACAGCGCCGCGCGGTTTATCTGTCACTTCGCCTTCAATAAATCCACTGAAGACCCACTCGCGCTTATCCGGTGCGCAAAGCGCGACTGCGGTTTCAAATTGCGCCTGGCGGGAATCCACCGGAATGTCGGAAATTCTGGCCAGCGAGTATTTTATTATTTCCTCGTCCGAAGCGCCTTCCCCTGCCCAGCGAGCAGAAAACACGCCCGGCTCGCCATTTAACGCTTTAATAGACAGACCGGAATCATCGGCCACCGCCCACTCGTTAGTTCTCTCGGCGGCAAACTTGGCTTTTATCAAAGCGTTCTCGGCAAAAGTTTGGCCGTCTTCAATTACATCCTCCAAAACACCCGCCTCGCTAGCCGAAACAACCTCGATGTCCAAATCGCCCAAAATTGCCTTCATTTCTTTCAATTTTCCCTGATTATATGTAACAAAAATCAAACGCATGCAAAATCACTTAGCCCAAAACTGCTCGGCTTCTTTTTCCATATAGTCCAGACGCGTATAGTAATCGGCAAACTCACTCAGGTGCGCTAGGGCGATTTTGCCGGTAACCAGCGGGTTATCATTGGAAACATTGGTGTACGCGTTGCGCAGGCCGTGTTCCAACTCCACGTCCATGCCCATACGAAACTGCTCAATGTCAAACTTGGTCCAATCAATTCCCAACTGCTCGCCGACGGCCTTGGCCTCATCAGCGCTAAAGGTCTTTTTTGGTTCACTCATATAATTAAATTTAATTGTTACTTAAAAACCATCTCAATAAATTTTTCCAGGCCGGTTTTTTTAATCTTGGTGCGGCAACCGGTCTTTTTGGCAATCTCTCTAATATTGCGTTTGGCCTCGGCCTCGCCTCGGGCAATTATCTCATCCACTCGATCAAACTCCAACCAGTCCAGCGTAGCCACCGGCACTTTCAAAACAACGTCCGCATCTTTCAAAACGCGCTGGGTAATATGATATTCTACGCCCGCCACTAACTCGTAAATAAAAGAGTAAAGATTTTTAACTCGGGTGATATCCTGCAAATCCTCCGATGGCATATTTATCCAACGACTAGCCACATCCGACGCTATCACTACGTCCGCTCCCATTTCGCGAACCACGTCCGCCGGCACCGGATCCACAAACCCGCCATCCATCAATAAATGCCCGCCGGTTTTAACGGGCCGAAAGGCAATAGGCAAAGCAATGCTGGCTCTAACTGCTTCGGTTAAATTACCCTTTTTAAGAACTCTCTGCTCGCCGGTGGCCACGTCCGTGGTCACTGCCGCAAAAGGGATGCGGCAATCCTTAAAATGCTTACGCCGAAATCCCGCCTCCAGCATCTCCACAATAGTTTTGTCGGCAAACAAATGACCATCTCGCTCCGCGGTTATTTTATCCGACGACAACAGCTTCTTATTCTTAAGCTCTAAAAATAGTTTTTCAATCGCATAAATATTGCCGGTTAACGCATACCAGCCGCCCACCAAAGCACCCATGCTGGTGCCGGCAATAAAATCAATCGGTATTTCAGCGCGCTCCAACACCTTAATTACCCCGATATGCGCCAAGCCCTTGGCGCCGCCGCCGCCCAGAGCCAAACCGACTTTCTTTCTTCCTCCCTGATTTGATAT
>PEUE01000063.1:564-746 GCA_002780785.1 Candidatus Portnoybacteria bacterium CG02_land_8_20_14_3_00_45_8 | reverse complement strand
GGTTTTTTCTTATCTTAACGCGCGGTATGAAATAATTAAGATGGCCATAAACGTATTTTTCGGGCTCGGGCTGGCAAAGGGTTCTTTAATGAATAGCCCACAGGGCGAATAAAGTGGAGGCGGACCGAAAAATAAGTTTATGGCCATCTTCTGGCTGATAAAATTTCACATCGCGCGTTTAC
>PEUE01000063.1:0-550 GCA_002780785.1 Candidatus Portnoybacteria bacterium CG02_land_8_20_14_3_00_45_8 | reverse complement strand
AACAAGACAGGTCGGTTACCGCCGACCCGCTCTTTAAATATTCAACTATATTTTAATAATTTCCTCCCAGGGCAACCCGTCTTTGCCAAAATGCCCGTAAGCCGCTGTCTGCCGGTAAATGGGACGACGCAGTCCCAAACGCTCAATGATAGATAGAGGCCGGAAGTCAAATTTTTCTTTAACAATATGCGCCAAGCTCTCGCCCTTCTCATTTACCGCCTCCACCATTAATGGCTCGGCTCTGCCGATAGCGTAGGCAACAGACACTAAACATTTTTTGGCTAATTTGTTAGCCACTAAGGTTTTAGCCACAAAACGGCACATATAAGCAGCCGAGCGGTCAACTTTTGTCGGGTCTTTACCCGAAAACGCTCCTCCGCCGTGCGGAATAAACCCGCCATAAGTATCAACCATTATCTTTCTGCCAGTTAGCCCCGTGTCGGCCTCAAACCCGCCCTGCACAAATTTACCGGTCGGGTTAACAAAAATCTCAATGCCGGAAATGTCGCCAATAATTGGCTCAATAAGTTTTTTAATTAAGGTTCGTCTT
>PEUE01000057.1 GCA_002780785.1 Candidatus Portnoybacteria bacterium CG02_land_8_20_14_3_00_45_8 | reverse complement strand
ATTAACCAATAAAATATCTATTTTACTTAATAGCTTTTTAAAAATCTCCGAGTCCTTGGTCAATTGGTCTTGGCCGGGATTAACCGCCACCTTAATTTTATTGGCCGCCGCAAAATTGATTATCGGTTCAAAGGTCTTAGCCGACTGGCCGGCCAAGCTGGAAATATAAAACCAGCGCGCTTCTTTTAGTTTATCCCAGGGAATATCGTTTTCCGTTAAAAGATGCGAAGCCCCTTCATAGACCAAAATACTGCGCTCCTTGCTGGGCAACGATAAAATAATGGCATAAGGAGTTGGCGCTTGGTCGGTTGTTTTCATAAAACCGCAGCTCACGCCGAGCGCATTAAGCTCACGAAAAACTTCAAGCCCCCCTTCGTCATTACCAATTAAACCAACATAGGCCACTTTTAATCCCTGCAAAGCAAACGTTGCGGCACAATTAGTGCCTCCGCCCCCGGTCGCAAAAATCAACTCTTCAATATAAACCTTGCCGCCAGCTTCCACCGCAATGGCCTTGCCAGTCAAAAATTCCGGACTTGAAATAACTTTCAAATCCTTACTGCGCACGAAAATATCGCGCGTGGCCGAGCCGAAAGTGACTATATCAAACATAAAAAATGTAAAATTAAAATCTCAAAATGAAAAGTGACAATGTAAAATTAAAAAATCTAAATCCATCCCGCCCGCTTCGCCGAGGCAAAGACGAGGCGAGCGAAGCGAGATACCAGAATTTTACACTTTGATTTTTCAATTTTTAATTGCATTGAGTATCTGCTCCTTAATTCCTTCCGCGTCAAATTTAGCCATCTCATAAACTTCTTTGGGCGGGCCGGCTTTCAAAAATTTATCAATTTCCAGCGTCCGTTGCTCGTAGTTGCCCGGCAATAAAAACCGCCACATAAAACCGGACCAGCCGTTGTGGAGCGTAATAACATACTGGCGCTCCTTATCCGACAAAACCGCTTGCGCTTTCTTGAGGTCGCGTTCGCGCAGCCGCTCAAAAAGTTCAGGAGAAGTCACTGCCACAATTTTAACGTCCAGATTTTGTTCCAGCTCCGGCAAGATAGCTAAAACATTAGCCATCACCTGTCCACCGCAAACAGCCAATACCACTTTCTTTTTGCCATTGCCGTCAAAGGGCTTAAAAACATAAGCGCCGTTGTTGGCTTCCCGCGCCGGCGGCACGCTGTAGCGGCCATCCTCGGTGAGCCCCCGCTTGAAGACCGGTGTGCCAGGCCGCATTACCGATAAGGCCACCGGCTCCCCGTGTTCCAAAGAATGAAACAACATCTCTACCGCCTCATTGGCATCTAAGGGCTTATAGACCTTAATGCCCGGGTAAGCGTCAAACAACGACATCCAGAAAAGTCCCTGGTGGGTTGGCCCGTCCTCGCCCGTTTCCGGTCCGTCGTGGGCCGCCAGCATAATAAAAAATCCCTTGGTTTTTGGATTAACGGCGTTACTAACCAGCGCCATACGCACAGGGTTGGCCATAATAGAAGTGAACACGCCGTAGGTTGAAAAAACGCTCATGGCTTGATGCCCGCCCGGTAAAACATCTTGAGTGAGCGCGCAAGACATCATCGCCATATTTTGTTCGGCAATGCCAAAGCGCAAACCGCGGCCCAAAGGATTATCTTTACTGATTAAACCATAAACATTTTCCGCCGCGCCGGTCAGAATGGACTTAGCTAAATCACCCGAACCAATATAGAAGAAAGTTGTTTGTCCCATCAGCCACTTAAAGAAGGCCTCGGTGGCTTTTCTAACGGGCACTAAATCGCCCTCCTTAAAAATTAATTCCGGCGGCAAGACCTCGGGACGCTGGATTTTTCTATAATCCACCAGCGGCCGCCCGGCCAGCGCTTTTTTAAGTTGCTCAATTAATTCGTTCTCGTCCGTCAAATTAATTCTGTTGGCGTTGATTCCTTTTAAAATAAAGGCCTCGTCGTCTTTATTTATTTGAGCCACCACCACATCAATATCTTTTTTCACGTCGCCCTCAATACCCGGAATATCAAAACCGAGATTCTTCATAATAACTACGTAGTCAGGGTGGGCTGCCGGCGTGCCGTGCGAATCAGCCGTGCCTTCCAGCTTTCCATAAAAACGGCCTTTGATGGTATGACAAATAACTGCTGTGGGCTTGCCGTTGCCAAATCCCTGATGAGCTTTTTTATAAGCGTAGGTCAGTTCCGTAAAATTATGTCCGTTAACCTCAATCACGTTCCAGCCCAAAGCAAACCAGTGATTTAAATAATACGAACTGATAACCTCGGTAATCGGACCATCAATGCCAAAATGATTGAAATCCAAACTTACAATAATATTATCCATGCCCAAGGTATTGGCTAAGTTTCTGGCTTCATAACTCATGCCTTCTTCCGTTTCGGCGTCGCCGGCAATCACGTAGACCTTGCTTTTCAGGCCGTTGGAATGCTGCAGCGTCGCCAAACCCAAAGCCGCCGAAAAGCCGTGGCCGGATGAACCAGTAGAAGCGTCGGCTAAAGCGTATTTTGATTCTACGTGCCCGGCCGGCCCGTCGCAGTGACGAAAACGCGCCAAACACTCGGGCAGCACCGCGCCCAGCGCTTCTTTGTCTATGATATTCCCCTGGCGCTGCAGGGTTTCGTAAATTAAAGCTAAGAAAGAATGAAATAGCGGCGTACAATGCCCGGCTGACCAAACAAATCTATCGCGGCCCGCGTGCTTAGGATTTAACGGGTCAAAAGCCACCAAACCGCTAAAAAATAGCGCCAATAACTGCTCCACCTTGGAAGATGATCCGCCCGGGTGACCAGATTTGATGCCGTCAATCGCCGCAAAAGCTAAACCGCGAACAATACCGGCCAATTTTTCAAGTTTGGCCGTATCCAAATCCCCCAGCGGCGTCAGCTCCAAGCCCTTCAAACTTAAATAAAAACCGCCTTCGGCAGAACGTTGAAAGCGTTGTGGCTCCTGGGCCTCAAGAGCTTCTAGCCCCTTCTGGTCAAGAATATTGTGCATTTAATTTTTTTAAATTAACCGATTAATCTTTAATTTTACTCTCTAGCGTTTTGATTACCTGGCCGATGTCCGACTGACCAAAAACAGCTGAACCCACAACCAATAATTCGGCACCGGCCTCATAAACCTCCCTGATATTTGACGGCCCGACTCCGCCATCTACCTCTATTTTAACACTGGGGTATTTTTGCCGCAATTGTTTTATCTTGGGGATAACCTCGTTTTGAAATTCCTGACCGGCAAAACCGGGATTAACGCCCATCAACAGCACTAAATCCAAATCATCAATGTACGACTCCAAAACTTCTATCGGTGTTTCAAGATTTAATGCCAGACCAAATTGCTTACCCGCATTACGAGTTTCTTTTATCAAATTTTGGATTTTGAATTGTGGTTTTTCATTTTGATTTTTGATTTTTGGATTATCTAACGCCTCCCAGTGTAAAATTATTCGTTTGACTTTGCTAGTCAGCCACTCGTTGAGCACGCGATACGGGGCGTCTACCATTAAATGCGCTTCTAAAAAAAGCTTTGTGTCTAAGTTTTCCAAATCGCTGGGTTTACCCTGAGCGAGTCCCGCTTCGCGGGACGAGTTGAAGGGCCAAGTTTTGTTGGGCACAAAAATGCCGTCCATCACATCAAGTTGGACGGCTGCCACCCAGGGCTCAACCGATTTTATTTTGTCCTGCAAGTTCTCAAAATTTTTGGCAATAATAGCCGGAATGATTTCAGCCATTATACTTCTAAATTATCTAATTTTTCTAAGCGTCTCACACGTCGTTCCTCGCCGGAGAATTCCGCATCCAGCCAAATCTTGATTATTTTCTTGGCTGTTTCCTCATCCGTCACCCGCGCACCCAGGCATACCACGTTGGCATTTAAGTGCTCGGCTGCGCTGCGAGCGGTAAACTCATTATAAATCATCGTCGCGCGAATACCCGGAAAGCGATTAGCCACCATGCACATCCCCTGCCCCGTACCGCAAATCAAAATTCCGCCGGCGTCCTCGCCTCCTTCCAAAACGCTATGCGCCAGTCGCTGTGCAAAATCCGGATAATCATCGGCTAAATCCAATTCGTCGTTGCCCAAATCAATCTCCTCGTAGCCCTCTTTGGCTAAAAGTTTTTTC
>PEUE01000039.1 GCA_002780785.1 Candidatus Portnoybacteria bacterium CG02_land_8_20_14_3_00_45_8 | reverse complement strand
TACCAGAAATATTTTTTGGGCATGAAGCAGGATTATTTCTCTTGTGAGATTGTCGGTATCAACGGTGAGATTCACTTTTACATAAGAGGGTTGCGCAAGTATCGGGACATGGTTGAAGCGCAGGTTTATTCTCAATATTCCCACGCCGAGATTCGAGAAGTCCCGGATTATGTTTTCAACGTGCCGCTTAATTTGCCAAATAAAAATTGGGATATGTGGGGCTGCAAGTTGGAGCTGGACCGAGAGGATTATTATCCGCTTCGCACCTACCCTCTCTTAATTGATTTGACTAAAACCGACCAGCCATTTTTGGACCCGTTGGCGGGATTGATGGAAGTGATGAGCAAGCTAAGGCAGGGCGAGCAGATTTGGATTCAAATACTTCTTCGGCCAATAGAGGATAAATGGCGGGAAAAAGCCCGGGCGCTGGCCGATAAATTATTTGGCCGCCAGCCCAAACCCAAGGCCGAGGGGCTGATTAAATTTGACATCAGGACTTGGTTTGAGTCAATCTCTAACGTGCTTCACGAGATTTTTACCAATCAGCCCGGACCTTATGCGGGGGTGGCTGAAGAGGAAAAAAAAGATAGGGCCTTGCTAATGATGCTATCGCCGGCTGAACGCGATATCGTCGCCGGCATTGAAGAGAAGGCGGGGAAAAAGGGCTTTGGGTGCAAAGTGCAATGGGGCTACTTGTTCAAAAAAGAGATGATGAGCATGGGGAATGTGGCGGCGGTGATGGGCATTATTAACCAGTTTGCTCATTTAAATATGAATAGCTTAAAACCGGTACGTAAAACTATTACTGCCCGCGCTTATTATCTTTTCACCGAGCAGCGCAAGTTTTATAAAAAGCGGGTGTTGATGCGCTGGATGCGCAGCCGGTCACTTTGGGAAGACGGCTATATTTTGAATATTGAAGAGCTGGCTTCGCTTTATCACTTTCCGACCATTGGCGTTAAGGCCCCGGCCACGCCCTATATTGATGTTAAAAAAGGCGGCCCGCCGGTGGATTTGCCGATGTTGTGATTGGGCAGTGAGGAAGAAATGAAAATTTATTTTATGCCAGGTAGTGAAAATTCGGTAGTTTAGCCAAATTATTGCTGGCTGGCAAAATTTAATAAAACCATAGAGCTCGGCATTCTTAATAGAATCCATTTGGATTTATGGATATAGCCGAATTTCTACTATCTGGTATGGAGAATAATGATGAAAAGATTATTGTCTTTGCGGAGACGGATTTTCGCAATCAGAAGCGGCAGTTTGGCGTAAAGCCGGCTGACCGGCAGCGGCATATTTACATTATCGGTAAAACCGGCACCGGCAAAACTACCTTAGAAGAAAATATGGCTATTCAGGATATTCAGGCCGGTCGGGGCGTGGGCATCGTTGACCCGCACGGCGAGTTTGCCGAAAAGATGCTGGATTTTGTACCGTCCAGCCGCATCAATGATGTCATCTACTTTAATCCGGCCGATTTGGATTTTCCCATTGCTTTCAACGCTATGGAAAAAGTTGACGCCGAACACCGGCACTTGGTGGCGTCGGGTTTGGTGGGAGTGTTCAAAAAAATCTGGGCGGAAACCTGGGGGCCGCGCCTGGAATATGTGTTGCGCAACGCCATTATGGCGTTGCTTGAATATCCGGGTTCAACGTTGCTCGGCATCATGCGGATGCTGGTGGATAAAGAATATCGGCAGAAGGTGGTGGACAAAGTGAAAGATCCGGTAGTCAGGAGTTTTTGGGTGGATGAATTTTCCAAATACCGCGGCAATTTTGAGGTAGAGGCCATTGCGCCTATTCAAAACAAAGTCGGCCAGTTTTTAACCAATCCTTTAATTCGCAATATTGTCGGTCAGACCAAGTCCTCTATTGATATGCGGCAAGTGATGGATGAGAGTAAAATCTTGATAATGAATCTGTCTAAGGGCAAAATCGGGGAAGACGCCTCGGCCTTGATGGGGGCGATGCTCATCACCAAAATTCAGCTGGCGGCGATGTCGCGAGTGAGTATTCCGGAGAGCGAGCGGCGCAATTTTTATTTATACATTGACGAATTCCAGAACTTTTCCACCGAATCATTCGCCAATATTTTATCGGAAGCCAGAAAGTATCGTTTAAACCTTATTCTGGCTCATCAGTATATCTCTCAAGTGGCCGAGGAGGTGCGGGACGCGGTTTTCGGGAACGTGGGCACAATGATTGTTTTTCGCGTGGGGGCGGCCGATGCCGATTTCTTGGAGAACGAGTTTTCGCCGGAATTCGAAGTGAACGATTTAGTTGGTTTGGGTTTTGCCCAGATTTATTTGAAGCTGATGATTGACGGCTTTTCTTCTCGGCCGTTTTCCGCCGTGACCTTACCGCCGCTACCGAGATTGGAAAAAAGCAGTCGAGAAAAAATTATTAAGGTTTCCCGCGAGCGTTATGGCCGATCGCGCCAGGAGGTGGAAGAAAAAATTATGCGCTGGAGCGGGATGCTGGACGAAGAGATAGTTGAAGAAGAGGGCCGCGCGGATTTTGCCGGCCGACCGGCTCAAAAATCAGATAGCCCTCGTCCCAAGCCAGCCAGCGCCGCTAAGTCGTTCAAGCCCGCTTCGCGCGGGCCAATCTTTGTTGATAAGTGTTGGGAGTGCGGCAGAAAAGTGGAACTTAATTTTCAGCCCGACGGCGTGCGGCCGGTTTATTGTAAGGATTGTTTAGCGGTGGTGCGTTCCAGGGGCGCTAAGGTCTCTTTGCCCGGCCCGGCTCGTTCTATGGGCGCGCCGGTGGTGCGTGATACCGGGCCGACTATTTCTTTAAGTCAGGCGTTTAATAAGGAGCGGCTCAGTTTTTCGTCGGCTAAAAAACAGCGCCGGGAGCCGGATTTAGCCGGGTTGCGGAGCGTGCTTAATGAAGTGGTGGGGCCCGCCCGCCATGCTTCGCAAGGCGATGCGGGCGTGCCTGTTTCCGGTCAAGCCAAGGCGGACAGGCCGACTGAAAAAAAGGCCAGCCAACCAATTGATGTTTTGCCCAAGCAGGCAAAAGATAATAATGTTGGTGATGAAACGGATAAAACGGGACATGATTTGGGTCCGGGTGAGTCGGTGGAGATACAATAGTGAACAAGTGAACAGGGTGAAAATAAAAAACCTCCGCCCAAGGCGGAGGTTTTTAAAATCTCTTTAAACTCGGCCGGTATATTCGCCGCTTTGGGTATTAACTTCAATTACGTCGCCTTCTTGGATGAATAGCGGCGCAGCAATCATGGCGCCGGTTTCAATTTTAACGGCTTTATTACCGCCCTGGGCCGTGTTGCCCTTGATAGACGGCGGCGCTTCAATAACCTTAAATTGCATTTTGATAGGTAGGTTGATGTTAATTACGCGATTGTTAAATTTCGCTATTTCTATTTCCGAGTTTGGTTTTAGAAATTTGGCTTTATCGCCGATAATTTCATCGGATAATTCAAAGCGGTCCGACGGATTATTTAATTCGCAAAAAACTGATTTGTCCCGATGGGCGTAAAGAAATTTTACTTTCCGATAATCAATCTCGGCCTCTTGGAAGCTTTCGGTTGACTGGAAATTGCGGTTTAAAACCTTGCCGGAAATCAGGTTTTTAATCTTGGTCTGGGCCACGGGTTTGCGTTGCTGCATGCGCAGAAAATTAAATTCCAGCACTTCGTAGGGCTCGCCGTCTAAGATAAAAATTGTGCCTGGTTTGAGTTCGTTGTAGTTAATCATAGGAGTTAGGAATTAGCTTTATTGTTTTTATAGCACAAACTTTAAAAATTGACAAATCGGCGATAAAGATATAAGCTAAAATTAAACAAGTTCTTAATATTATTCAAAATTCAAATTAGGAGGAGGAAAAATGGAGGATAAATGTTTTTCTTGTAAAAAGAATGAAGTAGGGGAGGCGGAAGAGATTTCTTTTTCGTTCGGAGGATGTGATTTCAAGTTTCCCAAACCCGGCACAAAATGCCTTGAGTGTGCAAGGCAGGAGGTAATCAAGAGATTCGAGAGTTACGGGCAGGATTTAATTCACTTGGAAAATGGCGAAATATTTGTTGATTGGCAATACTTCGTTGGTTTATTAACCGCAAGCCCAAATGATCGAAAAAATCAGTGTTTTTGCGTCTTATTGAATATCGGAATTCTCTCTTATAATCCTCGTGGCAATTGGGGGATAGAGACGAGTTTTTCAAGTTTAAATCTATTCTTTGGGGGAACTTGTTGGT
>PEUE01000005.1:4445-8223 GCA_002780785.1 Candidatus Portnoybacteria bacterium CG02_land_8_20_14_3_00_45_8 | reverse complement strand
AAATACTGCTGGCGAACGACGCCTCTAAAACAATCGACCACTGTTTAACGCCCTTGACAAATCCGCTTAACATAATCAGATAAAGTAGAAGATGCAAAAGTAAAACAAGTCCCTCGCTCCGTTCATTATTAGACCAAAAGCTGAAATAAAAAGAACCAGCCGAAAGAGAAGAAACAAAAATGACCGCTAAATAAGAAATAAATAAAATCAGAATAAAATTAAGTTTTGGCCGGTATTCCGGCTTTTTAACCGCTAAAATCAAATAAGCCAAAAAAAGCGCTTCCACAGCGATTTTAAAAGCCAAGGTCTTGGGAGTAATGTAGGGAAAATAATAATCTCCGTCAACAATTAAAGGAATAAAACAAATACCAACTAATCCTGTCCAGATGATAATTTTTAATATCTTTTCAAAGTTCATAAATTAGGCAACTGGCTTTTTAAGTTTGGGTCGAGTTCTAGTGTTTTCTGGCTATAAGTTCTGGCTTTGGCCAAACTGCCGCCATCTTGATAGAAATAATTGGCCAGATAGAGATAATAGGCCTCGGCTTGATCTGGATTGTTTTTCGCTCCTTCCAGCATCCAATACTCAACCTGATCTTTTCTATCTGTTAGGTTATACCGATAAAGAGCGGCAACCCCGAAATAATTGTTGTAGTTATGCTTATCCATACTTAAAACTTTCAAATAATATTCTTCGGCTTTGTCGTACTCTCCTAAATCAAAAAGATAGAGATCAGCCAGATTGCCAAAAGCTAAATACTGATCCGGATTGCTTGCAATGGCATTCTGCCAGGCTTCGACAGCGCCGTCATAATCTTTCAACCGTTTTTTCAGAATGCCAATATTATTCCAGCGGATATAAATATGGTCATCTTGCGCCAGCATTTCATATTGATAATTTAAATCTTTTAGGCTCTTTTCAAAGGTTTCTTCGCTCATTTTTTCCAAGGCTTTAGGAAAATCTTCCTTAGTATAGATTTTATCGGTTTGAGTTGATTTAATATAAAAATCTGTGTAATAGAAATAAGCCGCTGAGAATAAAGCGGCTAAAACTAAAATAGAAATAATGATTTTTTTCTTGGTCATAGTGGAAATATACTAATACGGATATTTTTAAAAATCAAGCAGTGATATCGCCGGCGCTTTGATAAATATTTAACTCCATAAGATTAATCATATAAATAGAATCTGGGTCATATTGATTCAAAAATTGACCGGTAGTCATCTTCAACCATTGCTTGGTTCCCGTGTCGCTTAATGGTATTGTTTTATAGACCTTTTCGCTGTTTTCAACTCTGACTAAATCTGAAATAGAATACGAGTCCATTGTCGCCTGATTAATATCTTTAATATCTTCCCAATTTAAATGGTCATAACTGTCAAAAATACTCGGGGAAAGAATTAATCTTCTAAATTTTTGGCCGTCAGTAATTTTAATAATATAAACATCAAATTTATTACTACCGTCAGCGCTTGGATTTCTAACTAAATCGCCGTTATTTAAGGAAATTATCTCTGGTTCAGGCTCCGGTTGAGGTTCGGGTTGCGGTTCCGGCTGCGGCTCTTCAATAAATCCGGTGACAATCCCGGCGATTCCAATACCGTAATTAAGATTATTAGTCGCTTTCCGATAAATTAGGATAAAATCTTCTTTAGACAGATTATCAACCGAAATCACTTCCGTCTCGCTTGGATAAAAAACATACTTATTAGAATCAAAACTAACGCTTCCGTTAGATATTTGTCCAACCACCAGTTCTCCATAATCTGAACTACCCTTGTTTTGATAGGCAATTAATATCTTGTCAACATTAAAAAGAGAAGCCGAAACCGAACCGGTAATAGCGTGGTTAAAAATAAAGTCATTTGAAAAAGAAATAGAGGATTCGTTGATTGTCGCTAAAACCGCCCTTCCTTGATTAGATATCTCGCCTTCGTCATCGTAAAAAACAGCGATAACATTTTCTCCCGTTTTAATCGCAGAAATTGAATTTGTTTCGGTTGGGTTAAAAACATATTCTTGGCCAAAAGAAATATTTTCGCCGGAAAGAGAGCCAATAACGGCGACGCCCTGTTCAGAAGAACCGCTATCTTCATAAAAAACAACAAATTTATTTTCAGAAAGAGCAACGATTTTAATATAGTTTATAGCCGAATAGTTAAAAATATGGTTTTGTCCGAAAGAAATTTCTGTCCCCGTAATTGTTCCAATAATAACTTTAGCCTGCTGCGATTTGGAACTTCCATCGCTATAAACAATAACAATTTTATCTTCGGAAAGAAGCGCTAGGGAAATATGACCGGTGGTATTTTGATTAAAAAAATATTCTTGGCCGAAATTAATCTCGTTGCCATTAATTTCCCCGATGATTAAACCGCCATATTTATAATTTCCGGTATTTTGATAAGCAATGGCAAACTTATTATCCGAAAGACGCATAACCGCTATCTCCGAAGTGTTCGTGGGATTAAAATCATATCCCGGCCCGTAATCTATAGCTCCGTCAAGAATTTCCCCGATTCTAACGCATCCATAATTTAAATTGCCGCCGCCATCTTGATAAGCAATAATGAATTTAGTTTCAGTCAATCCGGTCAAAACAATATTGCTTGTGCTGGCATTGTTGAAGCTGTATTCTCCGCTAAAAGAAACATCTAATCCCGTTTCAGCTTCAGCGCTCTTTGGAAGAAAGAAAACTAAAAAACCGGAAAAGAAAATTATTAAAGATAGAATTAAATTTATCTTTTTCATTCTTTTATTCTAACACAAACAGGACAGGTCAAGCAACCTGCCCTGTTTATATTTTTTATTCGTCATTGCTGCTTTACTGCTTTTACGTAATCTAATTACCAGCTGCGCCGTCTAAATGTCGGCTCCTAAAACATAAGCGTCCCGGTCAACAGCGTTAATCTCATAAATAGAATCGGCGTCATAACTGGCCAGGAATTGCTCGGCGGTCATATTGAACCACTGCTTGAGTCCGGTATCAGCCCCTTCGCCGGCTAACAGCCGATAAACCTTGGCGTCGTTCGCTGCTCTGACCAAATCAGAAATCGTGTACTGATTCATAGTTGAAGCGCTGACATTCTTGACATCGTCCCAGGGATTGCCGTTGCCGTTCTTGTCAAAATGCTCGTAACTCTCAAAAACATGGGGAGACAAAATCAGCCGCTTGAAACTTTTGCCATTAATCATTTTGACGATGTAAATGTCAAACTGAGCCATGCCGTCGGCGTTTAGATTCCGAATTAAGTCGCCGTCAAAGATAATTAAATCTCCTTGTCCGGCGGTTTCTTCTCCGCCTGCCGCCCCTTCAGAAAGCCCCATTATCGCGAAATAGGTAAAATGGTCGGTTACAACGGTTAAAGTGTTGTTCTCCGCGTCAACCGTAGTCACCATCGCCATCCATTGGGAAGTGGATTCTTTCCAGTAATAAATCTTCAAAGTTGATTCGTCCAGGCCGCTAATTTGGTCGTCGGTGTAGGTGAAATTCAAGGTAACATCCTTGTTAAAATTACTGATTATTTGGTCATTGGCCGTGGCGGTGTAATTATAAACGAAACCGCCGACCACGTTTCTGATACCGGGCGCCGGCCGCGAATCAATCACGGTTAGATTGTCCATCGCCTCTATTTTCACCGCTGTGGAAGCGCTTACGGCGTTGGCGGGCAAATCAGCTGAAACATTCGTTCCTTCATTGGTTGTCAAAGTTGTCTTGCCGCCGCCTGAAACAGTGGCAGTCACTTGACC
The DNA here is from genome assembly GCA_002780785.1 of Candidatus Portnoybacteria bacterium CG02_land_8_20_14_3_00_45_8. GTDB lineage: Bacteria > Patescibacteriota > Minisyncoccia > Portnoybacterales > GWB1-42-6 > PEUE01. The sequence goes on along the minus strand of PEUE01000005.1, from coordinate 4,472 downwards.
GGTAGTTGTCGTCGGCTTTGAAGATAC
>PEUE01000005.1:0-4318 GCA_002780785.1 Candidatus Portnoybacteria bacterium CG02_land_8_20_14_3_00_45_8 | reverse complement strand
TGAAAGAGAAAAAACAACCGACGAATCGTTTACTACCATCTGGTCAACTATTGAGCCAGATATCACCGTTAAATCTATGCCATTAACGGTGATTGTCGTATCGGCGTCAAAGGTCAGTTCGTCCGCGGCAAGAACTGAAAAAGGCAAAAGCAGTAAAGACAAACATATTGTCAGGATTTTTTTCATAAATCAATTTGCTAAAATATCTTTTGCTTAAAATTACCAGGCGTAATGCCAGTCAGCGCCGTCAAAGCAGTTCAGTTGGTAATCGCTGTTATCCATAAAGCATTGGCCTTGGACTTCCGGCGTCGGAGTGGCAGAAGGAACGAGTTTGAAGTAAGGTAGATAGATATAATCGCTAGTAGTGGTTATTCCGCCGATTTTGGCGTTGCCGCCGACATTAAGCGTCCCCTGGGTATTAAGCGCGGAGGTAGTGCTGGCCCAGCCACCGATTTCAACATCATCTTGGACATACAGGTCGCCGCCGGTCATATCTAAAGAGCCAATCGTTCCGGCGCCAACCGCGAACGCTGTCGTCGAGGTGGCTTTGGCAGCAAAATAAGCCGCGCCCGAAACAATTAAGTCGCCGCCAGAGAAATCCCAGCCAGCCGGCTCGGTAATGTCGTGGCCGACATAGAGATAATCTGTGGTTGTCGCCGAAGTGGAAGAAGCTGTGCCGGTAGTCGTGATATTGGTGCCGATGGTGGTGGCTCCGGAAACAATTATAACTACCAGAAATACCGAAGCGATAATACTTGATAAGGCAATTAGAAAATAATCGCTTTTGGAAAATTTCTTCATAATATCTTTTTTCCAAATTGCTATTCATTTAATAACAAATAACAATTATACTGTTAATTAAACTATCTGCGCAAATCGACCCTCTATTGCGCCTTTTAATCAGTAAATTATACCATTAAAAAAATAAAAATAAAAATAAACGCTAATTGTGGATAACTCAAAAGACCCCCGATAAAGGGGGTCTTTTTTTCCGTTTCTGTTAGTTCAACAAGACAAGATTAGTAGCTGAGAGTATAAGGCGTGGTGCTGACTAGGTTATCCAAGCCAGGTACCAAGTGGCCATTATACCACTGAGGCTGAGTGGTAGCATTGTTGCCATCAGTGCCGGAAATGCTGTATTCCTTGTAGTTGTCAGACCAGATGAAGTTACCAACCTGCGAAGCAAAGTCGTAAGCCGGCGTACCGAACGCATCCGCGCTGTTGTCAACATTGACAGCAGATGAAGTTGATGCGGTATCGCCAATCAAACGAACAGTAAGCTTATCGCCGCTGGCGTCAGCGCCGCTGATATCAGCATAGACATAGAATGTCTTGCTTGAACCAGAGCTAATTCTAATAGCTTCTCCAGCGTCGCCATTAGTTACATCGGGGCTATTAAAGGTAGTCGTGAAGTAAACTTCCGCGACGCCATCTACTTGGACCGGAGCAGTTGATACCTTGAGGGTATTACTGCTGTCGTCTCTAACCCTGATGTTGCCGACAATGACTCCTGCGCCCGAGGTGGCAAAAGCAAAGGTGGTTCTGTACAAGAGTACTTCGCCGCCAGTAGCGTCTGCTGTCACCTTAAAGGCATAGACAATAATGTCATCTGAAGTCAAACCGCTGGCCGCGCCCAACCGATCGGTTGAAGATGGCAGGGCAATAATCGGCTTACTGGACCTTAGAACCATAGCGGAGCTGGTTGAGCTGCGATAGGTCTCATAGCTTGAACCGGTGATCTCGCTATTGGACAATTTACCAGTTGTTTTAACGCCGTCGTCACCGCCAAATCCAATCTTGATATCAGCCGAGTTGGAGCCCGGAGCTCTGTCTGTGCTCGGGTCAACCGTGCTCATATCCGCTTTAATTGTCAGGGTTACGGCGTTAGAAGCGCCTTTCGGAATAGTCAGGGTACCCTTGTCAAAGTTAAAGGTGTAGTAGCCGGTTGAAGGAATAGAAGCCTCGCCCAACTTAGTTATGCCGTTATAGATGCCAACATTAGTCACATCTCGGTAGTCGCCCGTAGTCAAAGAATTGAACGAGTAACTGCCGTCGGCGACATAGACAACTAATTGGTCTAGGTCAAGGTCTTCATACTGAGCTGTCAGTTTGACATTGGTGAAGATATTGCCGGTTGTGCCAGCGACAACAATAGCCGAAGCCGGGTTACTGGCATTTTCAATCACCAGAGTGCCTTTGCTAACCGAAGTCAATGTTGGACCATGATCGGCAGTTAAGCTTTCAACTACCGCGTTGCCGGTAGAAATACCGTAAGCAACAACCGAAGCTGTGCCGTCATTCAATCCCCACTGCTCGGTATCATTGGAATTGGTGTTATTCTTATTACCCTTTAAAGCAATATGCTTGGAAGTACCTTTGGTAATAATAATCGGGTCGGTAAAGGCAAAAGTAGAGCTGGCGTCTGTTGAAGCCAAAGCGTCATTGACTGGAGAAAGCGCTGTGTCGGTGCCTTCGTCATAAACGCCATTCTTGTTCTCGTCAACAAAAGTCGTTAAAGCGTCGGTGTTGGTGGCCGACTGGCCTTTGCCTGCCCACAGAATTGAGGTGATTCTGATGTCTTCACCCGAATCAGTGGCGTCAAAGTTCCAGCTGGACAGAGCAACATCGGTTGAACCGAGGATAACATTGCCAGTTGCTGGCAAAGCATTTCTCGTTACGGTCAAACTTTTAGCTTTAACAGTCTGAGTGTTGCCGGAAATAGCCGAGCTCGGGGTAGCGGTGATAGTATTGCCAGTCACATCTCCGGTGATAGTCATCGCCGAAGGAGTGAAGCTGACGTAAACTGTGTCGTTGCTCGCCCAAGACGCGCTCGTCTGCAGGTCGCCTCTGACCTTATAGATGGTCTTGCCGACCGGAACCGTAAAGCTGTCCGACCAGGTAACCACGCCAGTGCTTAGGACTGGGTCGGTTGGCCCGGCGACAACACTACCGGATGGGTCAACTAATTCAACACCCAATATAGCGTCGCTGCCAGCTCCTGGATCGCCAGTTGAGGCAACTGTTAAGACCAACTGGGAAACGGTAACCGGTTCGCCCTTAACTTCAAATTCAAAGGCGCCCAGAACTTGATTGTTGGAAACGGCGATATTCTCCGCGCCAACACTGGTGCTCTTGACTACCTGAACAGTACCATTAGAAATGGTGAATTCGTTGTCGTGCAAAACCGGACTAAGACTTGAAGAAAAGCCGGCGCCGGTATAGGTCGGGGTGATATTATAACCATAGGTTATACCCTTGACCAATAGGTCGGTGGTCTTATAGATGCCGAGCTTAATCGTTCTGGCGGAACCATCGTTGACATCAGCTCTAACCTGGAACTGGGCGATCTGCCCTTTATCAATAGTAATGGTGCTGAAACTGAAATCAACGTATTTGCTGGTAGAGATTACGCCATCAGCAATCTTGGTGCCGTCTTGCAACAGCTCAAGATTAATGACATCTGTTCCCAAACTGGCGCTACCTTCCTGGTAAACTCTAACCTGGCTGAACTGAATTTTTTCAGCTGAACCAGCTTTAACCTGAAAGGAGAAGAAGGTGTAATCCTCTTTGCCAACTTGGATAGCGGTAGAACTCGCATTGCTGTACGCGCCTATCGAGATAGTCGCTTCGCCGATGGTAATAGTGTTGTTATTTGTCATCGAGTTGCCGGTAAGCGGCAATGAAGCGCTAACAGAAGCGCTGCCTTTTAGGATGACTGAAACCAAACTCAACGATGGCGCTTCAGCTGAATAACTGGTTAAGTCAGAGGCCATATTAGCGGCCAGAATAACTGACTTAGTTGTGCCCTTGCTGATGGTAAAGTCATCGGTGAAGTTGGCTTGATGAAGAGAATTAAAGGTTTTGCTGGTAGTGTTAATCGCTCGGTTGGTGCTATCGTCGATAATATCGACTGATGAAATAGCGCCATCCTGAGCCAAACCAGTTCTTTCAATAACCAACGAGTCAACAATAACATCTCCGCCAGTAGCAGTTAGGTTAACCTTGGTAAAAGGCACTCTGGCCGCGTTCTTAACCGTGATGCCAGAGGCCGGAGTATCGGCCGCTAAAACAGCGGTCAAGGTTCCACTACTGACAGTTCCTCCGTCAACAATATCCGAACCGGTAGTATAATTGCCGACATCAGTGCCATTGACGATATAAATGGAATCCCAATCATAACCGGCCGCTTCAAACTCGGCGGCGGTCATATTGAGCCATTCTTTAGTGCCGGTGTCGCCATCGGGAACCAGTTTGTAAACTGGCTGCGTGTCGATCTGCCGGACCAACTGAGAAGTGGTGTAACCATCAACCGTAGCGG
>PEUE01000042.1:4409-6698 GCA_002780785.1 Candidatus Portnoybacteria bacterium CG02_land_8_20_14_3_00_45_8 | reverse complement strand
CTGAATCAATCGGCAAAATTCCTGAAAGTTTGATTGTGGTGCCCTCGACAGGAGTCGAACCTGTATCTTAAGCTTCGGAGGCCTACGTTCTATCCATTGAACTACGAGGGCTAGAAGCTAACAATCCCAGCGCCAGCCAAAACATAATTTGTCCCTGCTGCAAATCCCACGTCAAATGGTCAAACAAACCAATAATCAATAAAAAAGAGACAAGAGACAAGAGACAAGAGACAAGTAGGTTTTTTCTTTGCAGCCACGCACTTTTTATAGTTAAGAATAAAAATGCTAAAAAAGCCAGCAAACCCGAAATGCCTGTCTCGGCCGCAATCAATAAATAAACATTATGAACCGGCTGCCAAACCCAGGACTGGAGTTTATCGTAGGATTGTCCGAAAATCAAAACAAAATTTCCCTGCCCCACGCCCCACGACGGACTTTGTTTTATCATATTCCAAGCCGCCCCATTGTATAAAACCCTTAAATTAACCGACTGGCTGCCGGCTAAAGAACTGGGGTCATAACGGCTGGAAACATAGGGCCAATAAACAATAAACAATAAACAATAAACAATAAACAATAAACAGACAAAGGCAGCGATTGGCCGACGAAAAACTTTTTGCCGCCAGAGATAAACTAGCCACAAAATCAATAATGCCAAACCAACAATGGTCAGGGCGCGGGAAAAAGTTAGAAACAGCGCCCAAAGCAACACCGCCAAAACTACTACGTTCATTATCTTATGACACAAGCTTATATTTTGGTAATGTTTTATCCAAAGATAAGCTAAACCGAAAAGGGCGACAATTAAAATTGCCACCAGGATATTGGGGTGCGGCACCAAGCCGTAGGCGCGAATAAAATTTTGGCCATTAACCACAATTTTAGCCACACCGGCCAGGCCCGGCGACAGCGGACTTTCGGCAAAAAATTTCAGCCCCAGGTTTTTTTGGATAAAAAATTGGGTAATCGCCGCACCGCTTTGTATCAACGCGCTACCAATAAATAAATGCCAAAAGATCCGAAGGTCACAAATCTTAGAAAAATTATTTTTCACGTATAAAAACAAAGCAGCCATCTCCAACAATTTTATAAATCCGTAACCGGCCAGCAGCTTATCGGTCGCCACCGCAATTGACAAACCGGCCACTGCCAAAAATATTCCCAAAAAAATATCCGCCCGACTAAAAGTAAATTTAAGCTTCCCCCGCCAAATTCTGACCAGCCATAAAAACAAAACTGCCGCCACAATTAAATCCGTGGCGTAAAGATAAATTGAAGTCCACTCATTAAATCCCCTGCCCAGCGGCTGCCAGATAAAACGCAGTTGCCAAAAAAAACCGGCCGCCAAAAAATAAAATAGAATTTTTTCTATTTTTAACAATATTTTCATTTACCCGCCAAATAAATAAATTGATAAATCAAACCCAGAGCAAAGACCGCCATCAGTAAACGACCCAAAAACCTGGCTCCGACCAAGTGATACTCGGGCTGCCGGTCGCCTTTTTTTCTGGCCCGAAGAAAAATTAAAATCGTCAGCAGGCCGTCCAGCCCGGCGGCCACCGCCCCGATAAACCCAACAACAAAAATAAAACTTTTAAGCCCCGCCAAATAAGCAAGCAGAGGCACGGCGCAAACCAGCCCAAAAGAAATTAGTTCAGATAATTTAAAATCCTCACGAAACATGTTCTTCAAGCTAATCCCCAAAGCCATAAAAGATGTGCAAATAGCCAGCAAACCAAAAATGGCGCCAACATAAATTACCCAAGAACCAAGGTGCGGCACCAGTCCCAAAATTGCCTCTTCGGAAGTTGCCTGACCGCTAATTCCCACCACCAGCCAAGCAAACCCCAAATAGATAACTGCGGGAATCAACGTGCCCCACCAAATGACCTTTTTTAATTTTTTCTCCTGCCCACGCAGAATCTGGCGCAGCTCGGGAATGGCAGCCGACCCGGCCAGGGCAAATAAAATCACGCCGTAGGGCAAAAAGAAATTACTGAAATTAAAACCGCTAAAATTACTAGCACTAACCAGCGGCCAACCTTTGGCTATCAAAAAAACAACAACGGCGATTAGCAGCGCCGTCATAACCAGCTCGTCTCGAGAAACCAGTTTTAAACCGCAAAAAACCGCGCCCACGCCCAAGGCAAAAAAAATCAGCGCCCACAAGGTTTCCGAGCCACCTAGCCACTGGCCAAAAACTATTTTCATAAACTCGCCGCCCAAAATAGTATAGGCCAGAAGCGAGCCGTAATATTCAAAGAGCACCGTAAAAGTGGCCAGCCCCTT
>PEUE01000042.1:2347-4399 GCA_002780785.1 Candidatus Portnoybacteria bacterium CG02_land_8_20_14_3_00_45_8 | reverse complement strand
AACACAAATGCACTAGCACCACCACACCCGCCAGTATCACCAAATAAAAAAGCCCTAGGCCAAACCCGGCTTGCGCCATGGCATAAGGAATGCCAAAAGTTCCCGCGCCTACGATCATGCCCACCAGCGTGGCTAAAGCGCACCAAAACGAATAATTTTTCAGGCAAGACGCCATCTTAAATTAAAGACCAAAAGGATTAATGGACATATTTTGTTTGACCAAATAAAACAAAACTGCGCCCCACAAAATCGCAATGGCCGAAATAACTTTACCGGCCCGGCGCAGTTCTGGCTCACTCAAATACACCGCTCCCACAATCAAACCAGCAAACACCGGATTAAATACAGCAATCAACACCCCGAGCCAAATCCATTTTTTCTTGGAGAAAACAACCAGTTTGTTGCCTGGTGGAATCAATTTTTGCTCATCCATTATATATAAAAATATAGGGTTTCAATACCCCTTATTCTGTAACCTGATAAACTTCGTCGCCCGTCCGCACTTTATCCGCTACTTTCAGACCAGCGGCATCTCCGGCTTTAGCCGCGTCAATGTTTTGATGTTCCACTTGCATAGAATCCACCACTTGTTCAAAATCTGTCGTCCCCCCTTTGATGCGGATTTTATCGCCCACCTTCAAAGCGCCGCTGAGCTCAATCACGCCAACGCCAATATTGCCGAAGTAATGAGTAATTTTACCGATTAATTTTTCTTCTGCCACTTATCTCACCTCCTTTCGCCAATTTTCTAAAAATTTTAATTTTGCTAGAAAATTGAGCGCCTCGCCGAAGCCCAAAGGGCGAAGGCGGGCTTACAATAATTTTAAATTTTCACTTTACATTTTTAACTCCCAATTATTCCCCTCCTCCCTTAGCCGGCGCAAACTCTATTGTCACGTCTTTTTCTTCTTTTATCATTTCCATCAGCTTGGCCACCAATCTTTTCGGGTCATCGTCGTAAACAATCTTGCCCTGCCCGCGATGACCTTTATCCACAATACCTTTAATTTCATCTGCTGTGCCGCCCGTGCCGGTTAAAATGCCAATCGGCTTTTTGTCTTCAAAAGCAATAGTAAACTCGTTAAGCGTGCCCAACCGCCCGCAAACAATTATGACGGCGTCCGAAGCCCGGGTTAAAATCAAGTTGCGGCCCGAATAATCAAAACCCGTGTAAACGATTATATCATAATAATCAATCGGCAAGTGATACGTTTTAATGTGGGCCAGCTCCGAAACGGCCGGCGAAAAACCAATAGAAATGCCGCCCTCTTCTTTAGCGCCAATCGCCGCCCAGTAAGGCACGCCGGTGGTCGCGCCCGTTACAATCACCCCGCCCTGTTTTACGATTTCCCGACCCAATTCCTTGGTTTTTTCCATAGCGCCGTCAGCGCAGCAGTCGGTTCGGGCCGCGCCCGAAACGCAAATTTTGTATTTTAGATAGCTTTGAGAAATCTCATTCATAGTTTTAGTTTAATTTAAAAGCGATTTTTCGTCTATATGTTAATCCAGCTCCACCATCTGGCCGGTTTCCGGCACCACCGCTTCAATCCCCAGCTCATCGCGAATGAAACTGGCCAAGGTCTGCGCCGGCTCTGGCTCGCCCTGCACCACAAAAACTTTTTTAAGCCCACGCCGACCATCTCCATTGGCATAGCCGGGTTTAGTAAAACTCCTAACCCAATCCATTAAATACTGCTGGTCGGCGTGAGCCGAATATCCGGAAATTTTTTCTATTTTCGCGTTAACTTCCACTTCTTGGTCTAAAATATAAACTCGCTTTTCACCCTCCGCCAATCGCCGACCCAAAGTACCGGCGGCTTGATAACCCACCATCAGCAAAGTTGTACTGGGGTCTGATAAATAGCGGACTTCGTGGTGCACAATGCGGCCGCCCTGCGACATACCCGAGCCCGCAATAATTATTTTGGGCGGCGGCACCTCGTTGATTTTTTTTGACTCGGCGGAGGAAGACGTAAATTGCAAACCCGGAAAATTAAAAATATCGTCGCCCGAATCAATTTCAGCCACCGCCTGCTTGTTATAATACTGCGG
>PEUE01000042.1:0-2116 GCA_002780785.1 Candidatus Portnoybacteria bacterium CG02_land_8_20_14_3_00_45_8 | reverse complement strand
ATACGTTGATTCCACTAGCACATAATCGGCGCTGGTTAAATAATCGGGAGGGCGCAGCAAGGGAGCTGGTGGATGGCCTAAATCGCCGGAAAAAACTATCTTTTTACTTGCCTCGCCGGAGCTATGACGAAGCGGGCTTGTCTCGCCGAAGCCATTAGGCGAAGGCGGACCGTCCGCTTCCAACTCAATAATGGCCGAGCCCAAAATATGGCCGGCGTCGTGGAAAGTAAAATTAATATCCGCGGTGGCCGGCGTCTGCTTATAATAATCAGTGGCCACAAAATGACGCATCACCTCATCCACTTCGCTCTGAGAAAACAGCGGCGCCACACCCGCGTGCCGAGCTTTTTCCGCCAGCACCTTCACGCTGTCCTGCAAAATAAGGCGCGTAAAATCAACCGCCGGCGGCGTGGCAAAAATTTTCCCCTTAAAACCTTCGTCTATTAATTGGGGCAAACGGCCAATGTGGTCTAAGTGAGAATGCGAAACAATTACCGCGTCAACGTCTTTGGCGCTGTAAGCAAACGGCTCATAATTTTTGGCTTCCAGCTCTTTATCACCCTGAAGCAAACCGCAGTCAATTAAAATTTTTGACTGGCCCGTATCCAGCAAATAGTTGACGCCCGTTACCACTTGCGCCCCGCCGTAAAAATATAATCTCATATTTTTTTTATTCCCTCCTTTGTAAAGGAGGGTTAGGGTGGATTTAAATCCCTCCTAACCTCCCTTTAAAAAGGGGGGAAATTATTTTTTTATTCTTATCTCTATTTTTTATTACTTTCAAACATTTCTTAAACCTAAAGACGCTCGGCGTGCGATACGCCGTCTTGCCCTTACCCGCTTGCGCTTGTGAATAATTTTTCATTAAATATATTATACGCTATAAACGAATCTATTGTACCATTTCAAATAAATATTTTCTACTATTGACAAACCACAAAAAACTTGTTAATCTATAGATGTAGTTCTTGTCAATAGAAAATTATATGCCCTTGGAGGAAGGGAGGAAGTCATGGGATTTATAGGCAAATATTGCCCGCAATGCGGGTATGGGTTCCCGGGGCAAAGAACCGGAAAATGCCCTAATTGCGATTGCGACGAAAGTACAATAATCCGGGGATGTCGACTCTATAAAATCAATCCCCGGGAAATCAAGCGCTTCAAACAGCTTGATAAAAATGGCGGCATACTAAAAGCAGCAGAAGCCGCTGGAAGGAGGCGTAAATCGGCTGTCTAAAAAAGACGGCAACGCAAAAAACCTCAAACAAAAATGTTTGAGGTTTTCTTTTTAAAAAATTTATCCCAAAAGTAAAACCCCAGCAATTTTGCGTGGGGTCTTTTAAAAAAAATTGAGAACAGCGCTCGGAATCGAACCGAGGCAATGATAATATCAGTAGATTACACCATGGCCTTATTTTTACATATAAAATATGTATGCGAAAGGCCTAACGCGACGATATTCCTGCATTACCATGCGGCTGGGTTATGAGCCCATTGCCATGTGGGACCTAACTCCCCGCTGTTCTCGGCAAAATTAAAGGGGCTTCTTCTTCAACCTGTATTCTATAAGAACTTACTAAAAATGTCAATATTAGGCGCCAAAAGGCCTAAGCCCCTAGCTTCAGCTTCTTTAATTCTTCCCGCGTAACTTCCCGGTCATCCCACTTCATTTTCTTACCACCAACCGCTAATGTCTGCTCTGTCCCTTTGCCCAAAATCAGCACCATATCCCCTGCTTGGGCTAGTCCTAAGGCCTTAGCAATGGCCTGACGGCGGTCTAAAACAATATCGGTTTTATTTTTATTACAACCGGCTAAAATTTCGTCGGCGATTTTAAGCGCGTCTTCATCATAAGGGTCTTCGTTGGTGATAAAAATCTGGTCTGAATATTCCGAAGCGATTCTCCCCAGCTCCGGCCGCTTCCACTTATCGCGTCCGCCGCCGGCTGAACCGAAGACAGAAATAATTTTATTGCGCGTATGCGCTCCGCCTTCGCTCGGCTCCGCCGAGCTTCGGCGGACAAGCAAATCTCTAAAGAGTTTAAAAACCTTATCAAATGAGTCGGGTGTGTGCGCCAGGTCTACTATCACTGAAAAATCCTGCTCCTCGTCAATCA
>PEUE01000019.1:4496-4890 GCA_002780785.1 Candidatus Portnoybacteria bacterium CG02_land_8_20_14_3_00_45_8 | reverse complement strand
CCGGCGGCAAATACGCTGTTTATAATCTTCAGACCTTTGTTCGCACCAACCAATTCACTTCCATTAACCAGCATCCGGCCGTGAGTCGCGGCCAAAAAGTCAAAAAGGGCGATGCGCTGGCTAATGGCGCGGCGGTGGACGATGGCCGTTTGGCGCTGGGTCAGAATTTGCTGGTCGCTTTTATCCCTTGGCGGGGCAATAACTTTGAAGACGCAATTATTCTTTCTGACCGCGTTGTGACGGGCGACCGCTTCACCTCTATTCATATTGAAGATTATTCTTGCGACGTGCGCGAGACAAAATTAGGGCCGGAACTGACCACGCCAGACATTCCGAACGTGGGCGAGGAACGGCTGAAGGATTTGGACGAAGAAGGAGTGGTGCGCATTGGCGC
>PEUE01000019.1:0-4466 GCA_002780785.1 Candidatus Portnoybacteria bacterium CG02_land_8_20_14_3_00_45_8 | reverse complement strand
CGCGGACGCATTATCGGCATTAAGGTCTTCTCGCGCGAAAAAGGCGATAAGCTCCAGGCCGGCGTTATAAAGACCATTCAAGTGGAAGTGGCGCAGTTACGGAAAGTTATGGTGGGCGACAAGCTCGCCGGTCGCCACGGCAACAAAGGTGTGATTTCCAAGATTTTGCCGGTGGAAGAGATGCCGTATTTAGAGGATGGTACGCCGGTTGACATTATCTTAAATCCACTGGGCGTAGCTTCGCGTATGAACATTGGGCAAATTTTAGAAACGCACTTGGGCTTAGCCGCCAAGAAATTAGGTTTTTACGCGGCCACTCCGTCGTTGGACGGCGCCACCGAACAGGATATTAAAGAAGAGCTTAAAAAAGCCGGCTTTCCGGAAGATGGCAAGCTGATGCTTTATGATGGGCAGACCGGCCAACCCTTTAACCAAAAAGTTACCGTGGGCTATATCTATATGATGAAGCTGCATCATTTGGTGGAGGATAAAATTCATATGCGTTCCATTGGCCCTTATTCGCTGATTACCCAGCAACCCTTGGGCGGCAAGGCCCAGTTCGGCGGCCAGCGGTTTGGAGAGATGGAAGTGTGGGCGCTGGAAGGTTATGGCGCCGCTCACACGTTGCAGGAAATGTTAACGATAAAATCTGATGATGTGCTCGGTCGAGCTAATGCTTACGATGCCATTATCCGCGGCCTGCCTTTTAAGGCGCCGCATTTGCCCGCTTCCTTTAATGTGTTGGTCTCGGAACTTAAGTCCTTGGGTTTGAGTATTGATTTGGTAGGTACGCAGGAGTCCAAAGAAGACAAGGAAGGAGAGGATAAATATAAGACCGAGATAACGCGATAAGATTATGAATGTTTCTCATAAGGTTACCGATTTTAGCGCTATTCGTTTGAAACTCGCTTCACCCGAGGAGATTTTGTCGTGGAGCCATGGCGAGGTGACCAAACCGGAGACCATTAATTACCGCACGCAAAAGCCGGAAAAAGACGGATTGTTTTGCGAGCGAATTTTCGGTCCGGAAAAGGACTGGGAATGTTACTGCGGCAAGTACCGGCGTATTCGCTATAAGGGCATAGTTTGCGATAAGTGCGGCGTGGAAGTGACGCGGGCGATTGTGCGGCGGGAACGCATGGGCCATATTGTTCTGGCCTCGCCGGTTTCGCATATTTGGTTTTTGCGCGGCGTGCCGTCTAAAGTTGGTCTGATTTTGGATATGTCGGTGATTGATTTGGAACGGGTTATTTATTTTGCTAATTATCTGGTGATTAAAGTAGATGAGGCGGCGCGAGCTAAGGCCTTGATGGATATTGAAAAAGAATATAAACAAAAACTGAAGGCCCTGCTAAGTGATGTCAAAATGCAGGAAAAATTGTCGCTGAAAGAACAGCGCGATAAAAGCTTGGCGGAATTAAAAAACTTACAGCCGTTGGAGACCTTAGCGGAGAACGAATATTACGATTTGAGCATGAAATACGCGCAGGTTTTTGAAGCGGGTATTGGCGCGGGCGCGGTGCGCCAGGCGTTGGCTCAAGTTGATTTGCATGTGCTGCGCGAGGAATTGTTGATTCAAAAAGAAAAAACTTCTGATTTGGCGCAAAAAAAGGCGATTAAACGATTGCGCATTGTGGAAGCGATGATTCGGGCCGGTTTGAAACCGGAGTGGACTATTTTGACCGTGCTGCCGGTGATGCCGCCTGATTTGCGTCCGATGGTGGCGCTGGACGGCGGTCGCTATGCCACTTCCGACTTGAACGATTTGTATCGGCGAGTGATTAACCGCAACAACCGCCTGAAAAAATTAATTGAGCTCAATGCCCCCGAAGTTATTTGCCGTAACGAAAAGCGCATGCTGCAAGAAGCAGTGGACGCGTTGATTGATAATTCGGCGCGGCGGGGACAAGGTCCGGTGATGGCTTCAACCGGTCAGAAGCGCCAATTGCGCTCGTTGGCCGATATGTTAAAAGGTAAAACCGGCCGCTTCCGTCAGAATTTGCTCGGCAAGCGCGTTGACTATTCGGGCCGTTCGGTGATTGTGGTGGGTCCGGAACTTAAGATTCACCAGTGCGGTTTGCCCAAGTACATGGCGCTGGAATTATTTAAGCCATTTGTCATTCAAAAACTAGTGGAACGCGGCTTGGCCTATAATATTCGCGGCGCCGGGCATTTGATAGAGCAGGAAACGGATGATGTCTGGGGAATTTTGGAAGAAGTGATTCGCGATAAATTTGTTTTGTTGAACCGCGCCCCGACGCTGCATCGTTTGGGTATTCAGGCCTTTCAGCCGGTGCTGATAGAGGGTTTGGCCGTGCAGATTCACCCGATGGTTTGCCGCGCTTTTAATGCTGACTTCGACGGCGACCAAATGGCCATCCATTTGTCTCTAACGCGCGAAGCGCAAGCTGAAGCCGGCAAAATTATGCTGTCGGCCAATAACTTGCTTAAGCCCGCCACTGGCGAACCCATCACCATTGCCACGCAGGATATTATTTTGGGTGCTTACTGGATGACTAAAATTGTTGAGGGCGCTAAGGGCGAAGGTAAATATTTTGCCAATCCCGAAGAGGCGATTTTGGCGTATCAATACGGCGACATTAATCTAAAAGCCAAGATATTTTTAGCCACGCCCGCCAATTGGCTGCCCGAAGGCGAGGATAAAGAACGGCCCAAGTTCATTGAAACGTGCGCTGGCCGGATAATTTTTAATCAAGTGTTGCCGCCGGAAACCGGTTTTGTCAACTCGGAGATGAAAAATAAAAAGCTCAAGGGCATGGTGGCCGAACTTATTGATAAGTGCGGCGTGAAAAAAACGGCGGTTATTTTAGATAAAATAAAAGAAATCGGATTTGAGTATGCCACCGAGTCGGGCATTTCTTGGGGTATGGACGATTTGCGCGTGCCAGAGAAGAAAAAAGAGCTGTTGGCTGAAGCGGAGAAAGAAATTGAGACCATTCACAACCAATATTTGGACGGGTTGCTGTCGCGAGAAGAACGGCGGGCCCGAATTATTGAGACCTGGTTTTCGGTCGTTGACCGCGTCGGTAAGCTAGTGGTGGAAGAATTGCCCAAGCACGGCCCGGTTTTTTGTATGGCCGATTCTGGCGCACGAGGTTCTTGGGTACAGATTTTTCAGATGATGGGTATGAAGGGCTTGATGACCAATCCGGCCGGTGAAATTATTGAATTGCCGGTAAAAAGCTCCTTTAAAGAGGGTTTTAATGTGTTGGAGTATTTTATTTCTACGCACGGCGCCCGAAAGGGTTCAGTCGACACCGCCTTGCGTACAGCCACGGCCGGTTATTTAACGCGGCGCTTGGTTGATGTAGCGCAGGACATGGTGGTGAACGAAGTTGATTGCGGCGACCAGGAAGGGATAAATATTTATCGGGAAGACGGCAAAGAAATGGGCCGCTCATTTGCTTCGCGCATTGTGGGTCGGGTGGCGCTGGAAGAGGTGAAATCGGGAGACGAGAAAATTGTTAAAAAGAACACTTTAATTGATAAGGGCGCGGCGAAAAAAATTGACGCACTGGGACTGGCCAAATTACGGGTGCGTTCGGTGATAACCTGTAAGGCGTACCATGGCGTGTGTCAGATGTGTTATGGCTACGATTTGGGTCGAAACCAGCTGGTTAAAATGGGCGAGGCGGTGGGTATTGTGACGGCACAGGCCATTGGGGAGCCGGGCACGCAGCTCACCATGAGAACTTTCCATACCGGCGGCGTGGCTGGCGGCGGCGACATCACGCAGGGCTTGCCGCGCGTGCAGGAAATTTTTGAGTGTCAGCCGCCCAAGACACGGGCCGCTGTTTCAGAAATTGATGGTAAGGTAAGCGGAATCAAGGACTCCAATGATGCCCGAGTTATCACCGTTATGGGTGATGGCAAAGTAGTGGCGCAAAAAACTAAGGCGGCCATTGGCAAAAAGCGTAAAGTGAAAGCTAAAGAAGAAGGGGGTTTGGAAGCCCGGGAATATGCAATTTCTATGCGCAGCGCGTTATGGGTGAAGGATGGCGATAGCGTAAGCCGAGGCCAGCAGTTATCCGAAGGCCACATTGATTTGAAAGACCTATTTCGCTTGGCCGGCAAAGAAGCAGTCCAGCGCTACGTTATTCGCGAAGTGCAGAATATTTATATTTCCCAAGGTGAAGGTTTAAATGATAAACACATTGAAATTATTATTCGTAAGATGTTTTCCCGCGTGCGCGTTAAAGAGCCAGGAGAGACGGATTTGTTAATCGGCGACGTAGTAGAAAAAGGTAGATTTTTAGCGGAGAACGAGCGGGTGAAAAAAGACAAAGGTAAAACAGCCACCGCGGTGCAATTGCTGTTGGGCATTTCTAAGGTGGCGCTGTCTACCGAGAGCTGGCTGTCAGCCGCTTCCTTCCAAGAGACCACTAAAGCGTTGATTAACGCGGCCATCCAAGCCAAGGAAGACAGCTTGCGGGGCTTGAAAGAGA
>PEUE01000045.1 GCA_002780785.1 Candidatus Portnoybacteria bacterium CG02_land_8_20_14_3_00_45_8 | reverse complement strand
TGCTGTATTTCATGGCCTTTCTAGGACATTATATCAAAATTTCCTAGACAAGACCCTTAAATAATAGTTAGACAAAATTAGCTTATCAGTTCTTTAGACATTTTTATGGTTGCTACTAAGAACGAAAAAGAAGAAATTAAACAGCGGATTAGGATTAAGATCCGGGCGTACGATCATAAGTTGATTGATCAGTCGGCCCGGCAGATTGTGGAAACGGCTCAGCGCTTCGGCGCTCAGGTGGCCGGACCCACGCCCATTCCCACCGAAACCCGCAAGTATACCGTTAATCGCTCCAGCTTTGTCCATAAGGACTCGCGCGAGCAATACGAGATGCGGGTGCATAAGCGCTTAATTGATATTTTAAATCCGAGCGCCAAGGTAGTTGATTCATTGACCAATTTGAATTTGCCAGCGGGTGTGGATATCGAGATAAAGATGTAGTATGCGAATAGCGTAAATTCATGCGAATTCCCTGCCCGCCGATAACCAAAGCTGATTACTGGGAACTATACTCATATTCTGTTTTAAGTTAGCGTTAAATATGTTTTAACTAATCATTATCGGCTTTGGCAGGCGCGGCGCACATGCGAATGAGTATAGATTCGGCCTAGGCGAATAATAAGCTAATTTCTTTGGTACAAAACACCAGCAATTAATTTTAAATTGAGGATTTAGTCAGGAAGAGCCCGGGCTAGCCCTGGGTTTTTCATTACCTTTTACTCCTTACGGAATTACAGATAAATACAGATGCTACGGATAAAATTCAAATCCGTAAAATCCGTATTAATCCGTAATTCTGTAAGATGACACTATGAAGTTTATTTTAGGCAAAAAACTGGAGATGGCCCAATTGTTTGATAAAGAAGGAAAAGTTATTCCGGTTACTTTGGTTGAAGCCGGGCCGTGTTTGGTGACGCAGATTAAGGATAAGGATAAAGATGGATACACGGCCGTGCAGATTGGCTATGGTGATGTTAAAGATAAGCACCTGGCCAAACCCCAGCGCGGGCACTTGAAAAAGCTCAAAAACCTGAAATATTTGAGAGAAGTTAGAATTGCCAGCCCTGAAGTCAAGGTGGGCGACGAAATCAAAGCGGATGTGTTTGGCGAGGGCGACCGAGTGAAGATTGCCGGGGTTTCCAAAGGTAAGGGCTTTGCCGGCGTGGTTAAGCGGCATCATTTTGGCGGCGGTCCAAAAAGCCACGGCCAAAAAGATCGGCTGCGCGCGCCCGGTTCCATCGGCGCCACATTTCCTGAACGCGTGCCTAAGGGTCGGCGTATGGCCGGCCGCATGGGGAATGAACGAAATACTATCCGGGGCTTGCAGGTATTCAAAATTGACGCGGATAAAAACATTCTAGCGATTAAGGGCGCTGTGCCCGGCCACCGCGGGACTATTTTGGAAATAAGAATGGATGAGCGATATCTTTAGAGAAGAAGTTTGTCATCTTGAGCGGAGCGAGGAATCCGGGAATAAAGAATCCTTCACTGCGCTTAGGATGACAAAAAATATTGTTCGAGCAAGCGATACTCGTGAGGCGAACGCGTCGAGAACTTCTCGACTTCGTCCCGCGTAGCGGGACTTCGCTCGAAGAATAACTTTTAAAAACTTGTTCCTAGCGCAGTCGAGGAATAAAAAAAGCGCCAGAGCAGGTTTGGCCTGATGGCGCGAGGGGAAAATAAGTGGTTAAGAAGAGATAGACAATCCCCCCAAGGTAGATACCAGCAGAGAAGCGAGCGCCCCTATGAATAGGCTATTTACCCAGGGGATTTCAATCAGCGTCACGCAGACTAGTGCCACTGCTATTCCCGTTGCCGCGCATACGACAACAGCCGTTCTATATTTCATTTTTCCTCCTCCTCTCCGAAGAACAAGAGAACAAGATTTTAGCCAGAATTGACTAATAAAAGTATAACGAATAATATGCCAGTTGTCAAGAATACAAATAAAAAAGCGGTTGTTAAGGAAAAGGCGGTTAAAAAAGAACCGGTTAGCTTAGATATGGCAGTTTACGGTCAAGACGGCAAAGAGGTTGGCAAGGTTAATTTACCCGCTGAAATTTTTGGTTTAAAGCTTAAGCCGGAAGTTGTCCGTCAAGCGGTGCAAGCGCAACTGGCTAACACTCGGCAAACCACGGCGCACGCCAAGGACCGGAGCGAGGTGCGCGGCGGCGGCAAGCGGCCCTGGCGGCAAAAAGGCACGGGTCGGGCTCGTCACGCTTCTATTCGTTCGCCTCTATGGGTGGGCGGCGGCGTTACTTTTGGCCCGCGAAAAGAAAAAAACTTTGCCCGCAAGATTAATAAAAAAATGAAGCGTCAGGCGTTGTTGATGGTGCTGTCGGGCAAGGCCAAGGATAAAGAAATTGTGTTGCTGGACGATTTGAAATTAGCTGAAGCCAAAACCAAAACGATGGCCGAGATTATCAAGCAAGTAGCCAAAGGAGCCAAGCAGAATTTGCAAAGGGGGACGCTCGTGGTGTCGCCGCAAAATGACCAGGCAGTGGTGCGCGCGGCCAGAAACATTCCCAAAATCAATACCATTGGCGCCCAGAGTTTAAATATTATGGATTTAATGTCGGTTAAATATTTGTTAATGCCTAAAGCGGCTATTGAGGTAATTAAACAAATCTATGGGTCTGCTAAATAAGTTTAAAAAAATCGCCAAGAAAAAAGAGATTAAGCCGGCACAGAAAAAAGAAACTAAAGCGGCGGTTTTGCCGACTCCAAAAACCGAGCTGGCCAAGGTTAAGACGGGGCGGCGGATAATCAAACGGGAGTTTTCCACCGGCTGGCATGTGCTGCTTAAGCCCTGGGTAACGGAAAAATCAGCTCGGCTCACGGTCAAGGGTCAGTATATTTTTAAAGTAGCGACCTATGCTACCAAGAACGAGATTAAAAAAGCGGTACAGGATTTTTATGGTGTGGCCGTGGTTCGCGTTAACATTATTAATCTTCACGGTAAAAAGCGGCAAGTGGGCCGTTTTGAGGGAGTTAGCTCCAGTTATAAAAAAGCGGTGGTAACGCTAGCGCCGGGTGAAAAATTAGATATTATTGCGTAACCCGTACGGAATTACAGATAAATACAGATGCTACAGATAGAATTCAAATCCGTAAAATCCGTACTAATCCGTAATTCTGTAAGGTGATAATATGTTGAAAGGAAGAAAACCAACTAGTCCCGGAGTGCGTCAAGTAATCAAAGTCAAAAACTCTGAGCTGAGCAAAAAGCGGCCGACCAAGAGCTTGGTGGTGTCGCATTTTCGGCGTCATGGCCGCAGTAAGGCCTCCGGCCGCATTACCACGCGCCATAAGGGCGGCGGCCACAAAAAGCTTTACCGAATGATTGATTTTAAGCGCGACAAGCTGGATGTTCCGGCTAAAGTGGCGGCTTTGGAATATGATCCCTACCGCAACGCTTTTATTTGTTTATTAAATTACCGCGATGGCGAGAAGCGCTATATCATTGCGCCGCATGACTTAAAAGTGGGCGATGAAATTATAAGCGGCGAGAACGTGGAAATTAAAGTTGGCAATCGCCTGCCTTTAAAAAATATTCCGGTTGGTTTGCCGGTGCACGATGTGGAGCTTTATCCGGGCAGTGGCGGGATGATTGTTCGTTCGGCCGGTTCCTCGGCCCAGGCTTTGGCAATTGAAGCGGGATATGCCCAGCTTAAAATGCCTTCGGGCGAAGTGCGCTTGATTAAAGATAATTGTTTTGCTACGGTGGGGCAGGTAAGCAATCCGGAATTTAGCTCTCAGGTTATTGGCAAAGCCGGCCGTTCCCGGTGGTTGGGCAGGCGGCCGCATGTTCGTGGCTCCGCCATGAACCCGGTTGACCACCCGCACGGCGGCGGCGAGGGACGGGCGCCGATTGGCCTGCGCAAGGGTCCCAAAACCCCCTGGGGGAAGCAGGCGCGAGGCGTTAAGACCAGGCGGCGGCGCAAACAGACCAATCGTTTAATTTTGCAGCGCAGGAAATAATCCGTACGGAATTACAGATAAATACAGATGCTACGGATAGAATTCAAATCCGTAAAATCCGTACTAATCCGTAATTCTGTAAGGAAATAATATGTCACGAAGTTTAAAAAAAGGCCCATACGTTGATGCTAAGCTCTTGAAGAAAGTGGCTAAATTGAAGTTGGGCGACAAGACCATTATTAAGACCTGGGCGCGGGCCTGCACCATTACTCCGGAAATGGTTGGTTTTACTTTCGGCGTGCACAACGGCAAGGATCATATTCCGGTTTACGTGACTGAAGAGATGGTGGGTCAAAAGCTGGGCGAGTTTTCACCAACCAGAAAATTTGGCAAGCACGGCGGTAAAATTCAACGCGAACTTGATCAGCAGCGAGCCATGGCGGCACAGATGCCAGCGCCTGCGGTGGAGAAAAAATAAGTTTTTGTCCAAAATTTGGAGCGGCGAGCGAACAAAATTTGGCAACA
>PEUE01000036.1:4221-4618 GCA_002780785.1 Candidatus Portnoybacteria bacterium CG02_land_8_20_14_3_00_45_8 | reverse complement strand
TGCGAGAGGCGCAAAAAGCAATCCAAGCGAAAAAGTTACCATAGCGGTAGAGCGGCCCGCATTTCTCCGCATCGGCTCATGGGCGGTAGGATTTCTTTCGGTGGTTATTCCGCTTATCGCGCTTGTGCTTCTCCTTGTGTATCTTGCGTGGCATTGGTGGCATAAGTTTGCGATCATGCGGAAAAGAGTAAAAAAGGAAATCCGCGAAGTAGATCAAGCTTTGCACAAGGCGTTTGATGTGTTAAAAGAAGCCATCCGCGAACAGATTAAAATGCTTGAAAAAACAAGAAACAAAAGAGAACTCACTGAAGAGGAGGAAAAAATCATCAAGCAACTTAAGAGAGATTTGGATGACGCAGAGAAGTTTGTGGGGAAGGAAATCGAGGATGTTGAGAAA
>PEUE01000036.1:0-4087 GCA_002780785.1 Candidatus Portnoybacteria bacterium CG02_land_8_20_14_3_00_45_8 | reverse complement strand
TGAAGCGAGCGAAGCGAGCGGAAACCCCGCACATTTATGTTGCGGGGCCGCTACCCGCTCACCATATTTTAATTTTAGCCCCTTTTATTTTTGCTAAAAAAGTGATATGATGGCGCTAGTTATAAATAAAAATGCTTTACTTAAAGAGGCGGCCAGGAGGTAATTTTTAGTTATGCCGGAGTAGCTTCCCGTAAAGTCGCCTGCGGCGACCACGGGACAAGCAGTCAGCAGAGCAGGCGCTTCGCCAGCCTGCCAGTCGTCTTATGCCGATGTAGCTCAACTGGCAGAGCAATCGCTTCGTAAGCGATAGGTTGTCGGTTCAACTCCGACCATCGGCTCCAGACATTTGGCTCGCCTCGACAAGTCGAAGACGAGGCGAGCGAGGCAAGTAAGCGTCAGGTCGCCCCGCAGCTGCGGGGCGACCGGCTCCGCGTAAAATCCCGCTTCGCCTCGCTACGCGTGGCTCCGTGTTATCACGCGGCGCAGCCATAAGATGAAAGATAAATTATGGAAAATATCAATTTTAAAAAAGCATTGGAAAATTTAACCGACCGGGTCCAAAAGACCAAGGACCGTCTTTGACTTGGCTGGCAAAGAAGCCAGAATCGCCGTTATTGAAAAGCAAATGCAGGACAGCGTCTTTTGGCAGAATCACGAATTAGCCACGCAGTTAAGTCAGGAGTTAGCAGAATTAAAGGAAGTCAAGGCCAAGTGGGAAGAAATGGACTTGGAAATTAGTTTGTTAGCCGAACAGGTGGAAAAGAGTAAGGATACTTTGGAGCAGGACTTGGAACAACAAAAAAATCTTGCCAAAGAGGTTGATAAGTTAGAAAAACAGATTCAGCAGGAAGAGTTAACGATATTTTTTTCCGGTCCCTACGACAAAAATAACGCTTTATTATCAATCTATAGCGGCGCGGGCGGCACGGAAGCGCAGGATTGGGCCGCGATGCTGCTGCGCATGTATTTGCGCTATGCTGAGCGGCGCGGGTTTAAGGTCAAGGTGCTGCATCAGCACGATGGTCAGGAAGCCGGCATTAAAAACGCGACCATTGAAATTCGCGGCGCCTATACCTACGGAAATTTGAAGGGGGAATCGGGAGTGCATCGGCTGGTGCGGCTTTCACCCTTTAACGCCAATAATTTACGCCACACCTCCTTTGCTTTAGTGGAGGTCTTGCCGGAAATTGAAGAGGCGGGAGAAGTTAAAATAAAACCGGAGGACTTAAAAGTTGATACTTATCGTTCCTCCGGCCCGGGCGGGCAGAACGTCAATAAGGTGGAAACAGCGGTGCGGCTAACCCATTTGTCTTCGGGTTTGGTGGTAGCGTGTCAAAGCGAGCGGTCGCAAGCGGCCAATCGCGAGCAGGCCATGAAAGTGTTAGCCAGTCGTCTTCATCAGCGCGAGCTTCAGGCCAAGGGAAAAGAAGTGGCCGGCTTGCGCGCCGATATTCAAAGCGGCGAGGGCACGGCCGAGTGGGGTTCGCAAATCAGAAATTACGTATTGCATCCGTATAAGTTGGTTAAGGACTTGCGCACGGGCGTGGAATCAAAGGAGCCGGACCGGGTGTTGGACGGGGAGCTGGACGAGTTTGTGGAGGCGGAAATTAAAATAGTAAACAGGTAAACAGGTAAACAAGTAAACAAGAAATTTTTAAACTTGTTCACTTGCCGCTTGTTCACTTGATACTTCGGTGATCGTTTTTCAAAATGTTTCTAAAATCTATGATGGTTGTACGGCCTTGGACAAGGTGAATTTTACCATCAGGCCCAAGGAGTTTGTTTCTTTGGCTGGGCCGTCGGGCGCGGGCAAATCAACTATTTTTAAGTTATTGATTGGCGAGGAACAGCCATCGCGTGGTAAAGTTTTTTTGGATAAACAAAATATTCATTTAATCCGTGAGAACGAGTTGCACCATTTGCGGCGGAAAATGGGCATGGTGTTTCAGGACTTCCGTTTGCTGTCCGACCGCACGGTTTATGAAAACGTGGCCTTTGCCATGGAAGTGGCCGGTTCTTCCAATAAAGAGATTGTCCAAGATGTGCCGCAAATTCTGGAACTGGTGGGTTTGCCCGATAAATTAAGCGCTTTTCCGTCTCAATTATCAGGCGGCGAAAAACAGCGAGTGGCCATTGCCCGGGCGTTAATTCACCGGCCGTCGGTTATTTTAGCTGATGAGCCGACCGGTAATTTAGACCTGCTTAACACCTGGGACATTGTTCGTCTCTTGCTAAAAATCAATGAACTTGGTACAACGATTGTATTGGCGACGCACGACCGAGAGGTGATTAATAACTTGAGCAAGCGGGTGGTAACCTTGGACAAGGGCCGGATAATCCGCGATGAGGAAAACGGCCGATATATTTTATAAATAAAAATTATGCGTAAACTATCTGTTTGGCGCGTTATTAAATCCGGTTGGCAAGGATTTATTCGCAATTATTGGTTGTCTACCGCTACCGTGGCGGTGATGGTTTTGGCGCTGTTTATGCTTGGTTGTTTGGCGTTATTTAACGTGATGACCCAGGCCGTGGTGGCAAATTTGGAGGGTCGGGTGGATGTGAGCGTTTATTTTAACCAAGATACCGAAGAGGCCAAAGTTCTGGGCGTGCGGCAGGAGTTAGTGGCATTATCCGAAGTTAAAAGCGTTGATTATGTTTCGCAGGACGAGGCGTTGAAGCGTTTTAGCGAACGGCATAAGGACAACGCGGTGTTGATGCAAAGTTTGCAGGAACTGGACCAAAATCCGCTGCAGCCCAGTTTAAATATTAAGGCCAACTACGCTTCCCAATACGAAACAATTGCCAATTATTTGAACGACGAGCGTTTTAAGGGAATGATTGACCGCGTCAATTACAAACAAAATAAGGATTTAATTGAGCGCCTGACAAGTTTAACCGGCAATATCCAGACCGCTGGTATTGTTATCTCTTTGGTGCTGGGTCTGATTGCGGCGCTGGTTTCTTTCAACACAATTCGCCTGACTATGTATACCTGGCGTGACGAGATTTCGGTGATGCGGCTGGTGGGGGCGAGCAATTGGTTTGTGCGCGGGCCGTTCGTGGTGGAAGGAGTAATTTACGGCGTGGTGTCGGGCGTGATGGCACTGCTCTTAATGTATCCGATGCTTTATTTTGTTTCGCCCAAAATTACCAATTTCCTGCCGGGCGTGGACCTGATGTATTTTTATCAGGCCAATTTCTGGGAGTTTTTCTTTTTGTTGGTGGCGGTGGGACTGCTTTTGGGCGGGACTTCCAGTTTGATTGCAATTCGGCGGTATTTGAAGGACTAAGTCGCTCCGGGCCTCGCCCGTAGGCTGTAGCCTCGGGCTACGGCCAAGGGATCGTCATGTATAAGGTCTATGTTTTAAAAAGCCTAAAGGACGGAAACTTATATATTGGATGCACTTCAAATTTAGAGAAGAGGATTTTAGAGCATCAAAGAGGTAGGGTTTTTGCCACGAAGTCGAGGTTGCCATTGCAGCTGATTTATTCGGAGGGCTATAGTGATAAATACGAGGCCTACCAGATGGAAAGATTTTATAAAACCGCAAAAGGAAAAAAGATTTTAAAAGGCAAGATTACGAATCATTCCGGGATCGTCTAAAGGTAGGACATATGCCTCTGGAGCATAGAATTGGGGTTCGAATCCCTGTCCCGGAACTGCTTTGGTAATATTAACGCGGTTTTTAGTTTTTGTGGTATAATGAATTTAAAGCAGGTGAATATATGAGCATGGAAACCGCGAAAGAAAAATTTTTAAAGGTTTACGCTAACCTTCCTTTAGGGATAAGGGAGGAAATTATTCTTATCTTGGAAGGTAAGCCGATTACTTGGAATGTGGCTTATTTAGAGGTTAATAATAATACAAAAAATTCCCAAGAAATTTTAAGAAAATTGGAAGAATTAAAAATACTATGAATCAAGATAAAGAAAAAGATAAAATTGAAAACAGAGAAAAAGAAAAAAGAGAACTGGTTATAGCAAGGTTGAAAATTTTGCCGTCCGATAAAAAATTGTCGGTTGGCTCATCTGGCGATTTTACTCGCGATGAGTTAATTGAGCACGTAGAGAAAAAAGATGAGAT
>PEUE01000037.1:5901-17060 GCA_002780785.1 Candidatus Portnoybacteria bacterium CG02_land_8_20_14_3_00_45_8 | reverse complement strand
TCTTGGGAATATTCCCTCGCCCTTGATAATTTTTTCCGCTTTAGCCGCCGCCAAAATCTTGGCCGCCGTCTGGGGCATAAAGCTCTGCAAACACTCCCCCGCCGCGATGATAACGCCCAATAATTCGCCCAGCACTTCGGCCGCCTGCGCCTTGTCGCTTTTTACCAAGTCCCAAATTTTCGTTTCATCAATTTTTTTATTGGCCCAGTCAATTTTTGCTTTGATTTTTTCCAACGCATCAGATAATCTAAACTCTTCCATTTCTTTAACAATATCAATATTCGCCGCCTGCGCTTTAACTTTACCATCAAAGTTTTTCTCAATAATATTAAAAACCCGGCTGACTAAATTGCCCAAGCCATTAGCTAAGTCCGCGTTATATTTTTCCGTCATTTTATCCCAGGAAATATCGCCGTCATGGCCAAGAGAGGTGGATGACAATAACAAATAGCGGCTGGCGTCCGCGCCGTATTTCTCCACTAATTGTTCCGGCCAAATCACATTTCCCAATGACTTGGACATTTTTTGTCCGTTAAACGTAAAAAAGCCATGAACGAACATTCTTTTGGGCAATGGAATGTCTAGAGCTAAAAGCATTCCTGTCCAAATTGTTGAATGCACCCGTAAAATATCTTTAGCCATTAACTGAATGTCCGGCGGCCAATATTTTAAATCACCAACACCGCTACCTTGCCAACCCAAGCCCGTTAAATAGTTTAAAAAGGCATCCACCCAAACATAAGTCGTGTGGTCTTTGTCAAAAGGCAAGGGGACGCCCCATTTTACATTTTTACGCGAAATAGAAATGTCTTTCAGTCCGCTGCGGATGAAACTTAAAACCTCGTTTTTGCGCTCTTTGGGTTCAATTTTTAACTCGTCGCCCAAAATTCTTTTTTCCAGCTCTTTCTCAAAATGTGATAGTTTAAAAAAATAACTATCCTCTTTTATTAATTGCGGCTCGGTTCGATGATCCGGGCATTTGCCGTCAACTAAATCATCGGGCGTCAAATACTGCTCGCACCCCTGACAATAAAGTCCCTCGTAGTCCCCCTTATAAATAAACCCTTTATCAAACATTGTTTGCAGTGCTTGCTGCGTTGCAACCTCGTGCGCTGGGTCAGTTGTACGAATAAAATTGTCGTATTTTACACTTAGCAGCTCCCAGGCCTTTTTAAAATCCTGCGCCTTAACATCACAAAAATCCTTCGGCGACTGACCGGCTTTCTGCGCCGCTTCCGCCACTTTTGCCCCATGTTCATCCGTGCCGGTCAGAAAAAAAACTGACTCACCTTGCTTTTTATGCCAACGCGCCAAAATATCAGCCGCCACCGTGGTATAGGCATGGCCGATATGCGGCCGGTCGTTAACATAATAGATTGGCGTGGTGATATAAAATTTATTCATATTTTATTGACGACAACCACAAACTCCCCTTTTAAATTATTCTTGTCGCTATTTAATATTTCTAAAATCTGCTTCGCTGTTCCCCGATAAATTGTTTCAAACATTTTAGTAATTTCGCGTGCCACGACAATCTGACGCTGAGGAATCAGCGCGGCCAATTGCTCCAGCGCCTTTAATATCCGATGCGTTGATTCATAAAAGACAATTGTGCGCCGGGCCGCGGCAATTTCCTTAAAATACTTTTCGCGGCCTTTTTTATGCGGCGGAAAACCCATAAAAAGGAACTTATCGGTCGGAAAACCGGAAACGCTCAAGGCGGCAACCGCGGCGCAGGGCCCGGGAATGGGCACAATTCTTATTTTTTCCTTATTTGCTTGTTCACCTGTTAACTTGTTCACTAGCATCCCGCCCGGATCCGAAATCCCCGGCGTGCCCGCATCCGTCACTAAGGCCGCGTTTTTACCACGCCGCAATTGCTCGGCAATATACTCAATTTTAGACAATTTGCTGTGCTGAAAATAGCTAACTAGAGGTTTTTTAATCTGGTAGTGGTTTAATAATTTAATCGTCTGGCGCGTATCTTCGCAAACTACTAAATCCACCTCTTTTAATATTTCTAGCGCTCTCGCAGTAATATCGCTCAAATTGCCAATCGGGGTCGCGATAATGTATAATATGCCCATGGCTTCAGTTTAAGGTTTAAAGTTAAAAGTGTAAAGTTGTGATCTTGACTCCTCACATGCTCGTTGGCGCCGCTATCGGCTCAAAAACAAAAAATTATTGGGCCATTTTTATTTTGGCGGTGGTCTCCCATTTTTGCCTTGACGCCCTCCCCCACTGGGAATATGCCTCGCGCTTGGCCGGCGTTTCCAATTACACTTTCCTGATGACCACTTTAAAATCCTTGGCTGACATAATTATCGGCGCCGCCATAATTTACTGGCTGTTTAAGTCCTCCAACCGCTTCCGTTTTGTTTTTTTCGGCGCTCTCTGCGCTTTGCTGCCCGATGGCCTTATCTTTCTTCACTTTTTGCTGCAGACGGCGCTGGGCTGGAATTCAACTTTTTTATACCATTTTTATCTTTTTCACAACCATTTCCATTTCTTGGAAAGACCTAATTTCCTTTTTTGGAAAATAATCGGCGAGGGCTCCGTGTTTTTTTCGGCTCTGCTTTTTTTATTTTGGCAAACGGGAAAAACTAATTACTTCTCAAGGCGAGCGGCTAAATTTAAAAGCCGTCTTTCCTGACGGCCCGATAACGGCGCTATCCCCAAAGTCCGCTCAGCGGACTTTTTTATCCAGCACCTGAAAAGAGGCGCTAGATTTAGTTTTCGTTTTTATGCATAAAAATGTCCCCCAGAAAAACTGAGATGGTGGCGACAATTGGCACCGCCACCACCACGCCCATAACTCCCATTAATTTGGCGCCGATAATCATGGAAATGATAACCACCAAGGGATTTAAGCCCACCGCCCGCTTCATTACCTGGGGAATAATAACATAACCTTCCAACTGATGAATCGCGACGAACAAAATTAACACCAACAAACCCAGCAACGGCGCTTGCAAAAAAGCCAAAGTGGCGACCGTAAAACCGGCCAAAATAGGACCGATATACGGAATAATTTCCAACAACCCGGCGATTATGGCCAAGGTCAAGGCAAAGTTAACCCTCAAAAACGATAACCCGACAAAAACTAACACGGCGATAATCAACATTAAAAATAATTGCCCCCGCAACCATTTGCCCAATTTTGACTGAATGCGCTCGGCCAAATTGGCCGCGTAGGCCCGATGTTGAACAGGCACAATGGTAGCTAAAAATTTCTTAATACCCTTATCCTGAACTGTCAGATAAAAAGACATTACCACAATAACGCAAGCTGAAAAAATTCCGCCAAAAATATTTACCGCCGTGCCAAAAACATTGGAAGTGAAACCATAAAGCTGACTGCTAAAATTTTCCAGCATCTTTTGGCTATATTCGGAACTGAACTTATGCTGAAGAATAGTGATATTAATGCCAACCTTATCCAAATATCCGGGCAGAACCGAAGCCAAAATTTTTACTTGACCGGCCAAAGGCGGCAAGGCCCAATAAATAAACGCCAGCAAAGCCAAAAGAATAGTAAGATAAATAATGACCGTGCCTAAAGTGCGTCTGACGCGATGCTTGGCCAACCAATCCACCGGTCCGTCAATGGCCGCGGCGATTATCACCGCAATAAAAACCGTCAGCAAAATATCACTGATTAGATAAAGAAAAATCAGCCCCAAAACAATCAAGGCAAAACGGAAAATAGTGGAAGTGGAAATGTTAATTGTCTGTCTCATTGTAAGCGAAGCTTGAAGTTAGTTCGCTCGGTTGAAAAGAAAATTCATTTTCTTTTCTCCCTCGCTGCCGATTATAATTTCAATATTTTTTCAAACTTCCCTTTTTCTTTAAACGGCCCAATTAGCGCTAAGTTTAACTTCTCCGGCCGAAAGATATCTCGCGCCACCCGCTGCAAGTTAGCGGCGCTCACTGCCTTTATCTTACTAAATATCTGCTCGGGCGTCAAAACCTCTTGGCGCAAAAGTTCCTGTGTGCCCAGCCACCCCGCCAACTCATCCGAGGTCTCCAGCCCCAGCAGCAAAGAACCTCTCAAATTATCCTTGGCCTTAATAATTTCGGCCGCTGGAATTTTCTGGTCGCGAATTTTCCGATATTCAACCAGAATTGCCTCAATTGCCTCCGCCGCTTTATTATTAGCCACGCCCGCGCCCGTCACCAGGCAGCCGGAATCCGTATAATTTTCCGCCATCGTTCGCACATAATAGGCCAACCCCTTTTTCTCGCGCACCGAGATAAACAACCGCGAACTCATCATACCGCCCAAAATTGAGCTAAGCAGCATCAACGCAAAGCGGTCTTTATGGAATAAATCGTAACCCCGCACGCCCAGACGCAAATGTGTCTGGTCGGTAGCTTTATTAAACAACAAAACCTGCGGCTGCCGTTGCGCTTCGCGCACCGCTAATTTTTGACCGCCCTGCCCTTTTTTCAACCGGCCAAAATATTTTAAAACCTTTGCCTCAACATCTTTGCCGACTTTTCCAGCCACGCAAACCACCGCGTTTTTAGTTTGATAATGCGCGGTAAAATAATCCAAAAATTGCCGGCGCGACAAACTGTTAATTACCTCTTTGGTGCCAATAACATCCCAACCGGCCGGCTGGTCGCCATAAAGCAACTCTTCCCACAACTCCCCGACATAGCGCATGGGATTGTCAAAAATCATATTAATCTCTTCGGCTATCACTCCTCTTTCTTTGTTTATCTCGCCCCCGTCAAATTTAGAATTCAGCAAAATATCCGACACCCAATCAAACGCCAAATCAGTATATTCACCGGCCACTTTAGCCCAATAACCGGTAAACTCCTTAGAAGTAAAAGCGTTGTATTCCCCGCCCACTCGGTCCAAAAGCTCGCTAATAGCTAAAGTATTGGGTCGTTTTTTGGTGCCCTTAAAAAACAGGTGCTCCAAAAAATGCGAGATGCCGTTGATATTTTTGGTTTCATACTTTGACCCCGTGCCAAATAAAACCAAAATTGTGGTTGACGGGCTCTCCTTCATCGGCGCCAGTATCAGGCGCAAACCATTTGATAAAACGATTTTTTTGAACATTTTTACCCTTCCTTAGACCTCTTAACTCTTATCAATCCCCCGCAAGGAATAATCTCTATCCCCTTCTTGGCTAGCTCATCTAAAAATAAATTCATACCTAAAGAATCGGACGCGATATGCGAAGCCACCACCACATTTATATGCGCTTCTTCAGCATTCTTGCGGTGCTCTTCCGATAAGTGCATTGCCACGATTGTGCCAATGCCGGCGTTAGCCATTTCCCGATAAATGGTTTTAGCGCCTTCCGTGCCGCCGGTAATTTCAGTCAGGGCGATTTTGCCGACGCGGCGGTCTTCGAAGCCGGAAAAAATTTTTACCGGCGAGCCGCGCTTAGCCGATTCTTTATATTCCTCAATGCCGGCAATCAGCTCGACGAGCTCCCCGACATATTCGGGTTTTTTCTTTTCAATAGCTTTTTTCAAAAAACTGGCAACTAAGTTATCGGCAGGAGTGTGCATATTCATTAAATTGACACCGGCTAATTTAGCCGCGTCTATGGTTTTGTATGAATTGCTGGCGTGCACGCCGCGGCCGACCTCCGAAATTCTGGTCTTCATCAACGACTCGGCGATGTTAATCGGCACGCCATACATTGCCAGCACATCCGCCTGCAAATGCATCACTTCATCCAGCATGGCCAATCCCTTGCCCAACGGATGGTGATTGATAATTGTGTCAACGCCTAAGGACTTGGCCAGCATCACATCCCCCGAACAAATATCTATGCCGGCCATTACTTTTTTCACCGGCCGGCCATTATCCGCCCAGACGCCAGAATCCATATACGGATTAACCAGCCGCTCCTTATCAAACTCGGTTTGTTTTTTTGGCGACAAAGCATTGAATTTCTTTTTCTGCCGGTCCAGATATTTTTCCACCGCCCCCTCCCCTCTCAAGTCGGCTGCCGCCCCCATTTTTATCGCCAGTTCTAAGATTTGTTTTTGATTCATAAAACTTGCTGTCATTCCGGCGAAAGCCGAAATCCAGAATCCTGGATCCCGGGTCAAGCCCTGGATGACATAACAGAATGTTATGTCAATTTTTTATCTAAGTATTCTGTTAGCTCCTTAATTTTCACCCTCTCCTGTTTCATCGTGTCTCTGTCCCGTATCGTCACATCATCTTTTTCCAACGAGTCAAAATCCACGGTCACGCAAAAAGGCGTGCCGATTTCGTCTTGACAGCGGTAGCGTTTACCGATATTGCCGCGGTCATCCCAATAAACGTGGAAGTCCTTTTTAAGTTCGTTGTAAATCTCGCGCGCCCGGGCGACTAATTTTTCCTTATTGGCCAATAACGGAAAAACCGCTACTTTGTAGGGCGCGACACTGGGTTTTAATTTCAAGACCACCCGCGTTTCACCTTTGTCTAATTTTTCTTCCGTATACGCCTCGCATAACAAAACCAACAAAGTTCGGTCAACTCCAAAAGTCGGCTCAATCACGTGCGGCACGTATTTTTTCTTAGCGGCCTCGTCAAAATATTCCAAGCTCTTGCCCGAGGCCTTTTGGTGAGCGCTCAAATCATAATCGGTGCGATAGGCAATCGCCCAGAGTTCATCATTGCCCCAAGGGAATTTATACTCAATATCAATGGTACGCTTAGAATAAAACGCCCGTTCTTCATCCGGAATTTCGTGATTATAAAAGTTCTGCTTGGACAAACCCAATAAATCAGCGTAGCCATAAATATACTCCACCCAGTCCTCAAAAATCTTCTGCCATTTGGCGTCAGGCGCAATAAAATACTCAATTTCCATCATCTCAAATTCAATCGTCCGGAAAATGAATTGTCCGGTAGTAATTTCGTTGCGAAATGCCTTTCCTATTTGACCTATGCCAAACGGCACTTTCTGACTGGTGGAATCCAGCACATTTTTAAAATCAGCAAAAATGGACTGGGCTGTCTCGGGCCGCAAATAAGCCGCCAGACCTTCCTCTTCAATCGCGCCAATGGTGGTCTTAAACATCCCCGAAAACATTTTGGGTTCAGTAAAGGGCCCGCCGCAAGAGGGACACTTGGATGTCTCTTTTAATTTATCTAATCGAAAACGCTGGTGGCATTTTTTACACTCCACCAGCGGGTCTTTAAAGTTTTTCACGTGTCCCGAGGCCTCCCAGATTTTAGGGCTCAAAATAATATTGCCGTCCAGTCCCACCATATCGTCGCGGTCCTGCACAAAATACTTCCACCAAAGCTTCTTGATATTGTTTTTGAGCTCCGCGCCCAACGGCCCGTAATCATAAGTTGAGGCCAAGCCGCCGTAAATTTCCGAACCCGGACAAACAAAACCCCGCCTTTTGCAAAGCGAGACGATTTTTTCCATTAAATTATTGTCTGATATTTTAGGCATTTTAATTTATTACTTAATTGAAAATTTGGACCTTAACATCGGGATTTTTCTCTAACTAAGCATATCTTTTTTCTTATCTCTTGACAAGTTTTTTGGCTTCAAATATAATAGTTGCATTGACATAATAGCTGTAGGCGACTCTCCAGGCGGTTCGCGCTGCGAGTTCAACCTCAAGCTGTAATATAACCTTTTCCAGCGCGAACCGCCGCCCAAAAGCTCTTTTTTGTTATTTTAATAATCTCAAAGGCGTAGCAACCACAAAAAGTTTTTCCTCCATTAGTGCGTTTCCTGACCGAAACAAAAGGCCTGCTACGCCTTTTTTCTTTGCCACTTATTTTTTGCCCAAAGCGCAAAGCGAGCCAAAAGCAAGCGATAGCGCGGCTTTGGTACCGGCTACCTTCCCCAGACCGCGTTGGCCAGATGCTCAATTTTGGCTAAATTCGTCTGCTGGTCATAGACCACAATCAGCACATCTATCCGCCACGCAATATCGGGCGGTATTTTATTTTGCGCCAGATAAATTTTGGCGGTTTTTAATAATCTTCGCTGTTTCCGATAATGAACATTCTGCGCCGCCAGGGCGGCCTCAAAATCACTACCCAAACCCTCAATGGTCTTAACTTCCACAAAAACGACCTCTTTTATTTTTCCCAAAAGACCGGTGGCTTTGGCCGCCACAATATCAATCTCGCCGCATTTTAAACGATAATTTCTTTCCAAGATTTTATAGCCATTTCGTTTCAAAAAATTTACAGCCAATTCTTCGCCCAGATCTCCCAATTGTCTTTTTTGCGTTACCATATAATTTTTCTCCCTCCTTTTTAAAGGAGGGTCGGGGGTGGATTTAAATCCCTCCTATCCTCCCTTTAAAAAGGAGGGGGGAATTATTTATTTCCTCAATTTCTCCATCAACCCAAAATAAAACTTCAAATTATGGATTGAGGCCAGACGCAGGGCTAATGGTTCGCTGGTTTTAAATAAATGACTCAAATACGCCCGGCTGTAATTTTTACACAAATAGCACTGGCACCCATAATCCACCGGCTTGAAATCCTTGGCAAACTTCCGGTTAGCAATTTGAATCATATCGTAAAATCGCTGTTGATGGCTGGCTAAAATATAAAGCCGGCCGTGACGCGCTTCGCGCGTGGGAATCACACAATCAAACATATCAATACCGAAATTAACTGCGGCCATAATCTCCTCTGGCTTCCCCAATCCCATCAAATAACGCGGCTTGTTTTTGGGCAAAAGCGGAATCACCGCTTTCAACACCTCCTCTAAGTATTGACGCGGCTCCCCCACGGCCACGCCGCCGATGGCATAACCGTCAAATCCAATTTCTAATAATTCCCGCGCGCTGCGCTGGCGCAAGTCCTTATAAATCCCGCCCTGAACTATGCCAAAAAGCAACGGACGCTGTTTGCGCCGGCCAACTTTTTTATTAAAATATTTCTTGCATCTGACTGCCCACTCGGTCGTTCGCTTGACCGCTGCCGCCATCTGCTCTTTGGTAGTCGGATAGGGCGGGCACTCATCCAGCGCCATAATAATATCGCTGTCCAGCGCCAGCTGTATATCAATTGATTTTTCCGGCGTTAAAAAATGTTTTTTGCCGTCTATCGGATCGCGAAATTCCACGCCTTTGTCGGTTATTTTTACAAATCCAACCCTTTGTGAGGTTGGTGCTTTTTCAAAATGCTCAGGCCGACGAGCGGGCACGGTGTCCCGCAGCGGCGGGACGAGCGAGGAGGCCTGGCGAGTAAAATTTTTCTCGCTGGGAAAAATTTTATGTTTTTGAAAAGCATTAACCGAACCAACTTTCTCACCCAGAGAAAACACTTGATACCCTCCCGAATCGGTCAAAATCGGCCCGGACCAATTCATAAAATTATGCAATCCGCCGGCTCTTTTAATAACGGCTGTTCCCGGCCGAAGCCACAAATGATACGTATTGCCCAATACCAAATTCGCGCCCAATTCTTTTAAGTCCTCGGGCGTTAAGCTTTTAACCGCTCCCTTGGTGGCAATCGGCATAAAAACTGGGGTCCTCACAACCCCGCTTTTGGTAATTATCTGGCCAATCCGTCGATTAGTTTTTTTATCTTGAGTTATCAGTTTAAACATTCTCTTGTTTTAAAATCTCCTCTTTAACTATTAGTCCCGCCAATAAAGCATAAATATGGTGCTGGCCAAAACGATCCAATTCTTGTTGCCAATCCAGCATATCATGAACCACCTGAACAATTTCTCCTATTTCTCCCCGACCCAACTCCTTGGCTCGCCAAAAGTTTTTAACGTCAAACTCCTCCGGACAATCGCTTTGCAAACTAAAAAACTTTACCCGAGCCCGCGCCTGCTTAGCAACAACTCTCAATCTGGCGTTGTCGTAGTTTAAAACAACCAGCCCCTTTTTAGCAACCTTTTTCACTAAATATTCATATTCCCCGACCAACTCGTCCACATCCGAAAAGGCCTCCAGATATCGCTGGGTGATGCCGGTGATGACGGCCATCTTTGGTTTAACAATGGCCAATAATTTTTTCATCTCGCCCGGGTCCGACACGCCAAATTCCAACACCAGCACTTTAGGAAAGCCCCTCTGCCACAAAGCCAAAGGAGAGCGAAAAATTATCGGCAGCCAGCCCCTATATGAATGATAGCCGCTCGGCAAATCCAAAATGGCTAAAGGCAAACCAACTAGTGTATTAAAATTCTTGGGATTGGAACGCACCGCCAATCCAGTCAGCCGCAACGACTCTTTTATTTTTTCTTTAAAAAAGGCCTTATTGGCACTGCCGGCCACTGCCACGACCAAAGGACGGCGGACAACCAAAACGAGTTTGGTCAAATACTTGAGGTAGTATTGGAGAATAAAACGGCAAATAACTTTCATAAAATTTTCAACGAAAATTGATCATTGGCTGAAGTGCCTCTCCAGCCGATCAAACGCTTTATTAATGTCCTGCTCGCTTCGGCCAAAACTCAGACGCACGTGCCCCTCGCCGCTCGGGCCAAAAGCGATGCCCGGCACCACCGCCACTTGCGCTTTATCCAGCAGCTCCGACGCAAAATCCCAGCTGCTGGCAATTGGCTGACCATCCGCCGAGCGGCGAAGCGGAACGAAAGACGGAAAAACAAAATAAGAGCTGTCGGGCCGCACATAGCTAAAAACTTTCTTAAGTTTGTCCAGTCGCCGGCAAATTAAATTACGCCGACCCAAATATTCCCGCCGGAAGCGAGTCAAATCGCTCTCCCCCATCTCCAACGCCCCCATCGCCGCGTACTGCGACACCACCGGCGCGCAAGTGACCAATGTGTCATGGACTTTTAAAATTTCGGCAACCACTGATTCATCGCTGTGAAGATACCCCACGCGCCAGCCGGTCATGGCATAGGCCTTGGAAAAACTAAAAATACGCACCACATGGCGCCGCATCTGCGGCAGCTGCGCCAGAGAAAAAACCGGCGCCTCTCCGAAAACAAAATCCTTGTAGACCTCGTCTGAAATGATAAAAAAATTATGTTTGACTGCTAGCTTACCCATAGCCAAAATTTGCTCCTCGCTAAACAACGTACCGGTCGGATTATTGGGGTTGCAGTAAAAAATCGCCCGAGTTTTATAAGTTATGGCTTTGGTAATTTTGGCCATGTCCAGCGCCCAGCCACGCTCCTCATCCAGCGACACAAAAACGGGCTTACAGCCCGCCAAATTAATGACTTCCTTATAGC
>PEUE01000037.1:478-5892 GCA_002780785.1 Candidatus Portnoybacteria bacterium CG02_land_8_20_14_3_00_45_8 | reverse complement strand
TGGGTTCGGGCACAATAATTTCGTCTCCGGGACTGGTTAGAGCTAAAATCGTCGCGGTGATGGCCTCAATGGAGCCCGCCGTTACCAAGATTTCTTTTGACCAATCATAAAACATATTATTGCGCGCCAATTCCTGTTCAATTAATTCGCGGAGCTCGGGCAAGCCGGGCGCCAGCGAATATTTAGCCACCACGCCGCGCTTAAGCGCCAGCTCCACCCGCCGTTTAATGCCCAACGGGGTATCAAAACTTGGTATGCCCTGCGCTAAAGAAATAACATCCGGGTACCTGGCGGCCCGGATTTCCATTTGCTTGATTATTGAAAGTTGTAAGTTTTTTGTACGTTCAAACACAAATTAATCATTAGTTCTGAACTACGCCTTTGGCAAACCCCACTCCCGGGTCATCGGGCATTTCACTTGCCAAAGCGTTAACTGAACTGGTGATAATCTCACCGGTAAAAGTATCGTCACCGGTTATTCTGGCCTCTTTGACAATAGTTGCCGTATTCCCCACTTGGCTAATTGAAGGCGTAAAACCGACCTGCCAAGCCACCTGTTTCACGGGCAATAAAACCCCCACTCCGGCAGACAAACGGCCGATATTCCAAACCACCTTGCCGCTGCCGGCGTCATATTTTATGTCTTCCTCTCCCGGATAGGTCTTGCCCTGCCAGCTCACGTAGGACGGCAGATAGGCCTCTACCGACACATTGGATAAATCATTGGAAATATTCAAAACCTGCCAATAGATAGTATAAGTAGTTTTTTGTCCCACCCGCGGCGGCAAGGGACCGGAATTGGGCAGCAAGCTGTCGTTAAAAAGCCCTTTGGTCTTGAGCGCCAGCCGCGAATTTATTTTAACCTCAAATTTATTTTCACCCCGCAGCTGCGTGCCGACCAGCGCCAAGGGAACATCAAAACAATCAATCTGAGCAGTTGTTAAAACGGTAAAATTTTTATCGGCAAAATCACTGACCGGCAACTTGTCTTTCAGTTGCAGTGAAAATAATACCTCGCCTTCTTGCCGCGGCGCCAATGACTCAAGCTCCGGCAAAGAAGCGGTATTCCAAGTAATAGTGTTATTGTTGCTGCTAAAAAATCCTGCCGGCGCTGTGATAGTGTTAATGTTGACCGCCTGGCTGTTAATTTTTACCGAGATAGTTGCCGGACCTATGGTCTCGCTGGTGGTGTTGCGATATTTTAATTTATAATTTAAAACTTGGCCAAGGTCAGCCACCGCTTTATCCTCATCGGCTAATGATTGTTCCACCGCCAGGGGCGAAATAGCTAGTTGCGGGGAACTCACGGCCTGGGCGTAAGGGATAAACTCGTCGTCCCGGCCAATGCCAATTTGCGCCTTAAAAACCTTATTTTCCCCTTCTTTGCCGCCAATGGCGCCTTTAATTAAAATCCGCCCTTCCTCGCGACTGCCAATCTCCGACAGCCGCCAAAGGTTTTTACCTTCGGCGGGCGAAGGCAAGGCCGTGTCAAAAATAAAGTCGGCCGGATAATCAATTTTCAAAACCAAATCGCTGAAAGACACGTCCGAGGTATTTAAATATTTTAAAGAAAAGTTCAGGGTTTGACCCGCCACCAGGCGATCCGGCAAATCAAAGTTTATCACCAAAGGCACAGAAATAATGGTGCTCTCAAAACTGGCTTCGTTGAAAAAATCTGAACTAATGTTAGCGGGTTGATAACTTAGTTTGGCCCAAAATTTCTGCTGACTATCCTTGTCGCCCAGCACCCGCGTCTTAAATTCCGCTTGGCCCTCCTGCCCAGACGCCACTTCGCCAATTGTCTGGCTGGCTAAATACGCGTTGCCCTGTCGAGTTAAGCTTTCTTTGTCTTCAGGAAAAGATTGTTCTGAAAAAAGAAAATCCAGTTTCGCGTTTTTCAAAACCACTTTAGTATTGTTTTTGTAACGAACAACATAAGTTGTTTCTTCGCCGCTGACAATTCTCTCCTGGCCGTAAATATTCAGAGCGACATTGGTTTTATCAAATGAGTGCCGGTTCCACAGATAAAAACCGACCGCCACGCAAACTGCCACCGCCAACAAACCCGCGGCCGACAACCAAACCAGTTTCTTTTTCTTGGCGGTCCACTCAAATTTTTTAGGCGCCGGCTCTTGCCATTGCTTAGCGCTCCCTTCCTCGCCCGTCGGTACATACGACTGGCCAACACTAAACTCCTCCGGCGACTTAGGCCGGTCGGCAAATTGTCCGTCTTTTTTATAGAGTCGTTTTTTGAGATCTTCTAAATCCATAACTACATTATAGCTCCTTTTTTATTTTCTTGCTATTAGATTCATCTCCGCCATGCGAAAAATTTTACCCAGCCACAAAACGAGGATTTATTTTCTGAAACGCTCAGTTTTGCGAGCGGGCAAGGTTGTCGCCGCAGGCGACAGAGCGAGCAAAACTGGCGAATAAAATTTCCTCGCTGGGGAAATTTTATGTTTTCAGAAAGTAAATCCGAGTGTTATTTCACCCAATACTTCCCCTTTATCACCTTATCCTCCTCTTCCTTCTCCTCTTCAATCCTAACCTTAGCCAGCTGACGCAGTTGCGCCAAATCAACCTCGTTTAGTTCTTTC
This sequence comes from Candidatus Portnoybacteria bacterium CG02_land_8_20_14_3_00_45_8, assembly GCA_002780785.1. Taxonomy (GTDB): domain Bacteria; phylum Patescibacteriota; class Minisyncoccia; order Portnoybacterales; family GWB1-42-6; genus PEUE01. The sequence goes on along the minus strand of PEUE01000037.1, from coordinate 3,292 downwards.
GCCCGTTCAGCTAAAACTTCTTTTTCGTTTTTGGTCGGGTCTTCAATAACCTCCGCCAAAATAACGTCCAGTATCGCGCCGATTTTCGGACCGGGCTCAATTTTCAAAATTTCCATAATGTCATGGCCGTTAATTGGCAGCATTTTTACGGAAATCGGGTCATGCTGCACGCGCTCCACCATATATTGAAAATGCCGCAAGCGATACGGCTGGGCTTTGGGCACGCCCGAACCCAAGCGGTCGGCAATTCTCAAGGCCAGCAAATCAGCCATATTGGCCGGACCAACCCGCGCCAGAAGCCGCCGCACACCGGCCTCGGTTACCACGCCGACATCGTAAACAAACATATGATGGCGCACTAAATTTGCCACCCGTTCAATAATGTCATTGGAAAAACGCAGCCGTTCTAAAATCCGCACGGCTGCCCGCGCGCCCATAATATCGTGGTTGTAAAAAGTGGCGTCCGGCCCCTCCCCCCTTTTGGCCTGGGGCTTGGCAATATCGTGAAGCAGCGCGGCCAGCCGCACTACCAGATTAGAATTTTTGCTTGCCCCGTCGCTTTTTAATTTAAAAGATTTTACGGGGTAAACCGCAAACTTTAATGACAGCACCCCGTGCTCAAAAACCGAATAGATATGATGGCGATTCTGCGCCACGCCCACTCCTTTAACCAGTTCAGGAATAACATATTGGAGCAAATCCAAATCGTGCATCAGCACGATTCCCTCGTCCGGCCGAGGGCTCATAATTATTTTAACCAGCTCGTCTCTGACGCGTTCTTTAGAAACGGCTTGCAGCCAACCGGCATTTTTTCTAATGGCCTCTGCGGTGTCTGAATGAATCGTGAAACTATGTTCCACGGACAAACGGACGGCTCGCAACATCCTCAAAGCATCTTCATTAAAACGCTTATCCGGCTCACCGGCAGCCCGAATTAGTCCGTTCTTTAAGTCCTCCTGACCATTGAACAAATCTACTATTTCTATTTTCGGGGCTTGCCCTGAACGAGTCCCGCCCGATGGGACGAGTCGAAGGGCCATCGCATTAATCGTGAAATCCCGCCGCGCCAAGTCCTCCTGCAAGTTTCGCGTGAAACTGACCGAATCCGGATGGCGCTTATCGGTATATTTGGCGTCAACGCGATAAGTTGTCACTTCCACAATTTTCAAGCTTTCGTTTTCCGAGCCGGTTTTAACTCCCACGGTCCCAAATTCATTTTCATAAAAACTATCGGAAAAAACTTGCTGAATTTGTTCGGGTAAGGCGTTAGTAGCAATGTCCCAATCCTTGGGTTTTTGCCCCAGCAACAAATCCCGCACACAGCCGCCAACCGCGTACGCCTCAAAACCGGCTTCTTGCAGTTTAACGATTATGTTTTTTACTTCTTGAGGAATATTCATATTTTTCCTTTTACTTCTAAATCCAGCCGCTTAAGAAACTTTTTCATAAAATCGGTGCGTTCTTGAGCCATTTTTTTGCCGGATTGAGTATACATTTTATTTTTAAGATGGCGCAGTTTTATCCTGTATTCCGCGTATAAATTATGGCTTTTTTGATACGGATTATTTTCAGCGATAATTTTTTTGTCAGTGTTATACAACGTTAATCCGTGATGACCGCACCACATAAAACCGCGGCCTATCCCAATCGCTCCCAAAGCATCCAATTTATCGGCATCGGACAGCACTTTGGCTTCAAGCGTTTGGGGCGCGGCGTTATTGCGAAAACGATGAGCGACAATACAATGTTTAACCGCTTGAATAAAGTTTTTAGACAGTTTAAGGCCTAGGAGAATTTTGGCCGCCTGTTTAGCGCCCTCAACCGCGTGGCAAATTTTACCCTTAACCGCCATTTCTTCGGCCCGTTTTATATCGTGCAGCAGCGCCGCAACCCGAACAATATTTAAGTCCGCTTTTTCTTTTTTTGCCAAAATCTGCGCCAAAATATAAACTCGTTCAACGTGCTCCCAGTCGTGGCATGAAGAGGCGTTTTTAAATTTATTGCGAGCGATTTTTCTAATTCTGGCTAAGGGAATTTTCATATCCTTATCATATCTTAAAAATCGCGTCTTTTCAAATCAATAAATTATTGTTATGATATTTTAGATTAGCCAAGCCCTCGTGGTGAAACGGATATCACATCAGTCTTCGGAACTGATGTTCCAGGTTCAAATCCTGGCGAGGGCACCAGTATTAACTTTGTTTGATTTTGTCCAGGTTCAGATACATAGTATCCACTTAGGTTTGTAAAGTTATGGTGTCTTTGGTCGGCAGTCGACCTGGCTGCCACTTAATGAGATACTCATCCGGGGTTAAATAATTTAGAGCTTCGTGCGGTCTGATTTTATTCCAGGTATCCTGCCATTGTTTGATCCTGGTCTGCATAACTGATACATCCGAACAAACATTGCCTTGCAGATAGAATTCTTTTTTGTCCGAGCCATGCGAATTTTCCACATAAGTATTCTGTTTTGGCGTCCGGGGATAGATGAAGTAATGCGGGATTTTCTTTTGTTGGCACAATTTGTCAAATTCTTTCAAAAATTCAGAGCCGTTGTCAGTTTGGATATTCTTGATCTTAAGGGGAAATTCGGTCAGGCAATGCCTTAGAAAATCCGCTCCGTTTTTTGAAGCCAACGAAGAATAGTATTTTAAAATTCTTTGCTTGCTTAAAACATCAATGGCCGTGAACTGATATATTTTTCTGCCCTCAATGAGATTGACATGCTTTGTATCCATCTGAACCATATCACCCGGGCTGGAAATCCTGAACCTTCGCGGAAATCTGGCTCTCGGATGCAGGGCGGCCTGTCTT
>PEUE01000037.1:0-255 GCA_002780785.1 Candidatus Portnoybacteria bacterium CG02_land_8_20_14_3_00_45_8 | reverse complement strand
GATTTTTGACCATAAAATTGGTAATATGATTAAATTGTGGCGGACGCGATTCAATGGCAGAACACTCCGCTGTGGTATTGATTCGCAATCCATTGGTTTGACAGAACAGGCGTTATACTTATACAATTGAATTAATGACTCAAATAAAGTGTGAGGTCTGTAAAAAAGAATTAAACTCCCCCGCCGACGGAGCGGCGGGGATTTCTCTCCATCCGACCGCGGTGGTCAGAAAAGTTTTTGCTGTTTGGCAAGTTT
>PEUE01000013.1:713-4709 GCA_002780785.1 Candidatus Portnoybacteria bacterium CG02_land_8_20_14_3_00_45_8 | reverse complement strand
TCTAGCTTCGTTGTTTAATGTCCGCGCCGGAGCAATCTGTGTGGTGGTGGCCGACCGGGTGCGGGATAAATTCGAGTTGACCGATGCGATGGAACAAAAATGCGCCCGCGTCGCCAGCGAAGCAATAAAAATTTTACAAAGTAAATAACACAATGCCGCCAGGATTCAGACCAGAAAGTACGGAAGAAAGTACTGGACACATTGTTCCCGAAAACACAGGAATTAGAATTAATGATGTGACCGGTCAGCCAGAGGTAAGAGGATCATACGGAAACTGGTACGAAGTTGATCCTGATACTGGTTCACCAAAGCCGGATATTATTCAACCTTGCTATAACATTGACTGATTTTCCCGCTTGATAAATCCTTTATTTTAAATCAGCGGCCGCTTGTTCAAAATAAAGAATTGTGATAAGTTGTTGCTGATGGAGAAATTTACTAAACTGGCGCGAAAAAGAAAGATTAGTGAATTAAGCTGGAATTTAACTTTCCGGATGACGGACCTGGTATTAGTAACTTTATTTCTCGGCCTGAATTTGGCTGCTCCTTCAAAGCACACCGGAAAATTTCTCGCCAAACTGTTTGAAAAAATTCATCAGGCAATAGACGAAGAAAAAATCAAACAGGTTTTTTATCAGTTAAAACAGCAGGGATTGATTGATTATGCGAGTCGGCTTTGGCAAAAGCCTTTAATTACCGATCAGGGCAGAAAGCGGTTGAAGGGAATCCTGCCGAGATACGATGAACTTCGCGCGTGGGACAGCCGGCTTTACCTGATTACTTATGATATTCCGGAAAAAATAAAGTTTCAGCGCGATAAACTGCGTTATTTTCTTAAGCAGATCGGCTGCGGACTGCTTCAGGAATCGGTTTGGGTGACGCCCTACAATCCCAAAAAATTACTAAAAGAATATGTCAGTGAAAATGATCTTTCCGGGCTGGTGCTGGTTTCCGATTTGGGCAGGGACGGCCAGATCGGCGAAGAAAACATACGTTCGCTGGCCGGAACAATTTTCCGGTTGGAAGATTTAAACCGGCGCTATCGGGAGTTTATTAATCATTGGTTAGGGAAAAAGCCGGCGCCGGATACGGTTGGCAGTTTTTTCTCAATTTTAAAAGACGACCCGCAGCTGCCGTTTGAACTCTTGCCTGACGATTGGGCCGGAGAGCAGGTTTGGCAGTTGGTCAAACCTTTGTTAAAATCCTTTATTTAACTAAAGCGGCCGCTTGTTAATAATAAAGGATTATTTTCCCGCTTGACACGGAATTATTTGTGACGGATAATATATATAAAGTGTATATTAACTGACACAGAAAATATGATAAATCTGGGGAAATTGGACTATTTGCCTTATTTTACTTTGCAGGCAGTGAGCCAGATTGCCGGGACTTCTTTGCAGGCGACGCGCCAATTGTTGGCTAGGCAGGAAAAAAGCGGGAAAATTATCCGGTTGAAGCGTGGCTGTTATATGAGCCGCGAATTTTGGTTGATGCATAAAAACGATTTAGATTTTATGGCGATGATATCGGTGATTCTTCAACCACAGAGTTATTTGACTGGCGCATGGGTATTGCAGAAGTACGGAGTGATGACTGAAGGAATTTACTCGGTGACGGCGGTGACGACCAAACATACCCGGGTGATCACCAATAAAATTGCCACATTTTACTACGCCCATATTGCCAATAAGTTATTTAACGGTTATGAAGAAATTAATTATTGCGGTGTTAGTTGCCGGGAGGCGACGGCGGCAAAGGCGCTATTTGATTATTTATATTTGCGGCATGAACCTGGTGGTCTCAGGGAGAAAAATTTTGATTTGGCTGAAGATGAAAGATTAAATATAGATGATTGGAAAAAGAGCCGGATAAATGAATTCCTGAGTTATATAAAAATGTCCAGGTTGCCTAAAATGGGCAGAATTGCTAAAAATTTAAAAGAAAACGTATGGGTTTAATTATTCAGCAGTTGCAAGCGATTATCGAAGAACCATTGTATGCGAAAGCCAGCATAGATTTCCGCCGGATGCTGGCAAAAGATTTTTTCATTTCTTATTTTTTAGCTTTTATTTATAACCATAAAAATTATAGAAAATTGGTATTTTATGGCGGGACCTGCAGCCGGGTGGTTTATGATTTAGCCAGAATTTCCGAAGATATTGATTTGGATAATTCAGAAGGGATAGATTTAGCTAATTTGGCCGAAGAGCTAACTAAATATGTTCAGCAAGGTTTGCAAATAAGCGGGGTGGATGTTTATTGCCAGAAAGGCGAATTTGGTATTCAGCGCTGGACAGTTAGAATGCCGATTATGAAAGAGTTGGGTTTATCGCCAAATCAGTCGGAAAAATTGCATTTGAAAATCGAAGTCAGCCGGCATCAGCAGATAAGAAATGTGTCGGTAACGCCGGTATTGCGCCACGGGCAGACGATGGCGATCCGGCATTTTGACGAATCGAGTTTATTTGCGGGAAAGATTATTGCTTGCCTTGAGAGGGGGGCGGCTCGGGATTATTTTGATTTGATTTGGTTTATGAGCCGTCAGGTAAAGCCAAATGTTGAGAAGTTAGCAAAAGATGCTAAGAAGTCATATACGGTTCAGTCAGCGATGCGATCGCTTAGTAAAAAAATAAGGTTATTACGCAAAGAAGACATATTAAAAGATTTGCAGCCTTTTTTCCCTGAACCGGTGTTTGTGGAAGAATGGGTGAAGAATTTTAAAGATTTTTTTAACCGCTACGCGGAGTTTTACAAAACTGGTGCTTGACAAGCTGTTTTATTTTTTAGTATCCTTAAATTCCAGAGCTATGAAATATCAAACTCTGGTTTTTTTATACAAAAAATAAAAGGAGGCAACCCCGCGAGAGCGGGATTTTTTTAATATGAAGCAGTTAACAATGCAACAATCCAGTTACACGAAAGTTTCCAGTTATGAGGCTAGAGAGGGTGAAGTTAAGAAAGTAGTGCTTTTATACTCGGGCGGTTTGGACACAAGCGTTTTACTCAAATGGATTCAGGATAAGTATCATTCAGAAGTGATTGCTTTAACTTTAGACCTGGGGCAACAAGGAGACGATTTAGAAGCGATCAAGCAGAAAGCTTTAATGCTGGGAGCAAAAAAGGCTTATGTGATTGATGCCAAAGACGAATTTGCTGAGGCTTATTTGTCTCACATGATTAAAGCTAACGGTTCGTATCAGGGCGAATATCATATTTCTACAGTCAGCCGTTACTTAATGGCCAAAATTGCCATTATGGTGGCCGCTAAAGAACAGGCCGATGCGATTGCTCATGGTTGCACCGGTAAAGGCAATGATCAGGTCAGGTTGGAATCAAGTATGCTGACTTTAAATCCGAATATCAAAGTGATTGCTCCGGTTAGGGAATGGGACATGTCCCGCGACGCGGAAATAGACTATGCTAAAAAACACCATATTCCCGTGCCGGTCAAAAAAGATTTTCCTTATAGCGTCGATGACAATATGTGGGGTATGACTTGGGAGGGCGGCGAAATCGAGGATCCCCGCTTAATTCCTCAAATTCATCGTTTTCAGAAAGCCTCAAGAATAATAGAAAAAACACCCAATAAACCGCAACTAATCAATCTGGAGTTTAAAAAAGGCATTCCCTATAAATTAAATGGCAAAGTTTATAAACTGGCTGATTTAATAATGAGATTAAACAAATTGGGGGGTAAACACGGTGTGGGAGTGGTTCATCATGTAGAAGATCGGCTGATCGGTTTAAAAACCAGAGGGGTTTATGAACATCCTGGTGCTCACACTATTATTCAGGCTCATCGGAATTTGGAAAAGTACGTTTGTACGCGCATGGAAAATGAGTTGAAAGAGACAATGGATATTAAGTTTGGTTATTTGTGTTACGGCGCTATTTGGTTTGATCCGATCATGGATGACATTCGGGCCTTTAATGACAAGATTAATGAGAAAGTTGACGGTAAAGTGACGGTTAGGTTGTTTAAAGGACACGCGACCG
>PEUE01000013.1:0-681 GCA_002780785.1 Candidatus Portnoybacteria bacterium CG02_land_8_20_14_3_00_45_8 | reverse complement strand
CATGTGTCGTTCGACGCCGGTAAGGCGACCGCCTTTAATGTCATGACTAGTGCCCCCTTTATTGAGGTTTACTCGATGCAGATGAGATTATCGCAACAGCGGGCAGAAAAGAGTGCTTTGGTGTCGATTGGTAAAGAAAAGAATAAAAAAGAATTATTGGCTTCGGCAAGAAAACTGGCGCAAGCAGGCTATATTTTGTTTGCTACGGAGAAGACCAATCGGTTTTTAACCGAACACGGCGTGCCTAATTTCCTGGTTTACAAAATTAGCGAGAAAAGAGAACCAAATTTGGCCACTCTTTTGAACGAAAAAAGGTTTGATCTGATTGTCAATATTCCCACCTCGGCAGCGGATAAAAAAGAGGCGACCGACGGTGGTTTGATAAGACAGAAAGCAGTGGATGACAATGTAACGCTTTTAACTACCGTAGATACTGCCAAAAGAAAGATTGATAAACTTTATCAAGCAAAATTTGGTAATCTAGATTAATGCGGTCAATTCTTATCAAAGACGCCGATTACTTAGTTACCAGTAATGAAAGTGGTCAGATTTTACGTCGGGCGTCGTTACTGATTGAGGATAATATTATTGCCTCGATTAATCCAAAAGTTAAGCGGGCGGACAGGGTAATTAATGCCCGCGGCAAAATTGTTTTACCGGGGTTAATTAATATGCATCATC
>PEUE01000020.1:4661-4757 GCA_002780785.1 Candidatus Portnoybacteria bacterium CG02_land_8_20_14_3_00_45_8 | reverse complement strand
AGTTAAGGGCATCTCGGTCAGCGAGGTGCGGGCTTTAATTAAAAAGTCGGCATGAGTAAGTCAGCAATAATTGGATTGGCAACTTTAATTTTATTG
>PEUE01000020.1:0-4652 GCA_002780785.1 Candidatus Portnoybacteria bacterium CG02_land_8_20_14_3_00_45_8 | reverse complement strand
TTGGGCTGGGGGCTGGCTATCTGCCCTTGGGAAACGATGGCCGGCGCGGCACTACTGGCGCTGAGCGGAGTATTTTTTTGGCGGACTGAGGCCGCCTTTTATTTTTTGGTCGCTTATTTGCCCTGGCAATTGGCGCTGAATTTAGCGCCGGACATTGATTTGTTGTCGGGGCGAGTGCTAATTTTATTGCTGTTTTTGGTTTGGTTGATAAAAGCGGTTAAATCAGGGGGCTTAAAGACCGCCAGAAACCAAGTGGCCGCCGGTCTAATATTAATTTTAGCGGTTAGCTTAATTTCTTTATTGGTGGCTCAAAATCCGATTTGGGGCGCGCGCAAGTGGCTAGTTTTTGCTTCGGTCTTTCCCCTATTTTTCTTAACTAAGCATTTTATCAGCGATTGGGAGAAGGCCCGCCAACTTATTTGGGTGATGAGCGGCAGTGCGGCGCTGGCGGCGCTGGCGGCGCTGGGTCAGTTTTTATCTCAATTTATTTGGGGGTTGGAAAAAGTTATGACTTGGTGGGGTGGACAAATAGCACCCTGGTTTCTTGGCTGGACCTTTACTCAAAGCGTTACGCAGAACCCCAGCTGGTTGGTGGAGGTTGGCGGTCAGACAATTATGCGCGCCATCGGTTTATTTCCCGACCCCCATATGTTGGCTTTTTTTGTGGGCTTAGTCGCTCCCCTATCTCTGGCTTTAATGATTAATGAAAAAGGCAAGCGGGCTTGGCTTCTCTTTTTTATTAATTGTCTTTTCTTGGTGGTTTTGTTATTAACTTTTTCCCGCGGCGGGTATTTGGGACTGGCGCTGGGCTTGATGGCGATGGGGATTACGGCGTGGCGGCATTTAGCTGTTAAAGAAAAAAAGTTTTTGGGCAGTTTTTCAATATTGGCGCTAATATTTATTTTATTATTTGGGGTGCCTGTGCTGGGCCGCTTTTTCTCCAGTTTTGACTTGGCGGAAGGGTCAAATTTAGGCCGTTTAGCTATTTGGCAGGAATCCTGGGCGGTTTTTAAAACTAGTCCGATTTTAGGAGTGGGGTTAGGGAACTATCCACTGGCGCTTGATTTTGACGCCGGCTATCGCAGCGCGGTGACCAGCCACAACCTTTATTTGGATATTTTAGCGGAGACGGGTTTATTGGGACTGGCGGCTTGGGGTTGGTTTGGCTGTGGATTCTTGCGTGGCGCAGCGCGCAAGATAAAAAATCAGAACCGGGCATTGGTGATGCTGGGTAGCGGAGTGCTGGGCAGCGGGATTTATTTCTTAGCCCATTCATTTTTTGAAACGGCGATTTTTAATCCGACCATTTTGGCTTATTTAATGATTGTGGCTGGATTGGGGGCCTTGTCTTTGAAGAAAATTAGTAAAAATTAAGGAGCTATGTGACGTGAAACTCCATTAGCCAAAAGATGGAAATAAGCGTATTTTTTCGGTCCGCCTCCATTTTATTCGCCCTGCGGGTTATTTATTAAAGAACCCGCTGCCAGCCCAAGCCCGAAAAAATACGCTTATTTCCACTTAACTATTTCACATCACGTGTTAAGTTTATATTAAGATGCTTATTGCTTTATCTTCGCCAATGGAAGTAACTTTAGTCGTTGTCGGGCTGGTGGTGTTTGCGCTGGCGTCTTGGCGGAAGATTGATTTGGCGGCGACGCTGATTATATTGCTGACGCCGCTCTACCTTTTTAAAATTGTTATTTTGGGCCTGCCTTTAACTTTGCTGGAGCTGCTAATTTTGGTTTTGGCGCTGGTTTGGCTAATTAAGCGGGCTCGCCTCGTTGAAGCGAAGGCGAAGCGGGTAATCAATAAATCCGGCCACCCCTGGAAGGCGTTGGATAAAAATCTTTTATGGCCGGCGGGCCTGATAATTATTGGCACTTTTTTGGCCACCGCTTGGTCGGTTGACTGGAAAATCAGCGCCGGCATTTTTAAATCCTGGATTTTGGAGCCGATGCTGCTGGCTTTTATTGTCTGGGACATTATTAAAACCAAGGAGCAATTTAAAAAAATATTATTGGCCGCGGTGGCCTCGGGGGTAATAGTAGCCATTCTTAGCTTGATTTATTGGCTGGCGGGGGAGCTAACTTTTGACGGCCGGCTTAAGGGTTTTTATCTTTCGCCTAACCATCTGGCTATGTATTTGGCGCCTAGCTTCGTCTTATTGGCGGGCTTATTTGTTTTGAGTAAAAATAAGCGAGAAAAAATAATCTTGGGGATATTAGGGCTGGCGGTCATGGCCGCGCTTTATCTGACTTATTCATATGCGGCGTGGCTGGCCATCTTGGCGGCTTTGATTTTTTTAGTTTTGGTCTGGTGGCCCGCCCGCTTCGCCGAAGCTCCAGCCCGCCTCGCCGAAGACGGCGAGTCAAGGCGGGCGAGGCGAGACCGCAATAAAAAAAGGTGGTTGGCGGTAATTTTACTGTTGATGATTGTTTTGGTAATTTCTCAATGGCCGTCGGTCAAGCTTCATAATTTGCTTGGCTCGGACCGTTCATCTTGGCAGTCCCGGCTGATGGTTTGGCGAGCATCTGTAACCATTCTCAAAGATCACTGGCTGATTGGCATTGGGCCGGGTCTTTTCCAGCGATATTATTTGGCGTCTCAGCAATATTTTCCGGTTCCCTACCTTGAATGGGCCGTGCCTCAGCCCCATAATTTATGGCTGGCCTGGTGGCTGCAGGGAGGGCTGATGGGGTTGGTCGGTTTTTTATGGCTGACGGCAGTATTTTTTTGGCAAATAGCCAAAAACTTTAAGAAAACAAAACCCCCCTTCGTTCCGTCGGGCGGAACTTCGGAGGGCGGGCAGGCGCTGATCTTAATCTTAGCGGCTGTGATGGTTTGTATTCTAGTTCACGGCCTGGTAGATACGCCTTATTGGAAAAATGACCTGGCGTTGGTTTTCTGGCTGCTCATAGCTTTATCCGATAAAGCAGGCCGTTTCTCTTGTTAACAAAGAAAAGATAATCTTCTTTGGGGGATAAAAATAAATCTTGAGTGTCGTAGCCGACCGCATCCGTTGAGCCGGCTATTTTTGTTTTGGCGTCGTTTTCCAGGTCAATTTTATAGAAGTCATCGCTTAAAATAACCAGACCTTTATAATAATCGTCCGGCCAGGTGGCGTTGGAGGAAATTTCCTGGGGCAGGGCGCAAAAAATAGTCCGGTCATCTTTGCTCCAGACGCACTTATCAACAATTCCCGCCAGCTTCAAGTCCTTGGTTTTGGCGCCCTGTTCATCGCTTAAGGCCAGCCCGGGGCTTTTCCCTTCATTGTCGGTGAAAGAATAAAGAATTTTGTCGGCCTTGGGCGACCACTTGGTGTTGAGGCCAAAAATATCGCTTAGGATTTTAGTAAAGTCGCCGGTGGCAGAGTTTATGGCGTAAAGCAAACCCTGGGCCAGGCCGCTGGGGGGCAGGCGCAGAGAAATTTTTTCCTTTATTGGCCATTCCACCACCACATTATCCAAGCGGGTTTTAAAAATATTTTTCCAGCCGGAGCCGTCGGGATTGGCCACGCTGATATTATTCTGGCCGGTGGTCGGGTCAATATAGTGATAAGCGATTTTTTTGCTGTCCGGCGACCAAGCAATATAACCCAAGCGTTCGCCTAGGAGCGAGGTTTGATTGTTGCTGTAGCTATAAAAATATTTTTTAGTCGCGTTGTTGTCGGAAAAAATACTGACGATTTTTTCTTTGTCGGGCGACCAGACGGCTTTAACTAGGTTTTTTAGAGTTACCGAGGAAAGAGTTTTTTTGCTGCTGCCGTTAAAATCGGACTCGTAAAGCTTGCCATCGGTTCGGGAAAAGTATTTAACGCTTTTGCCATCACTCCCAATGGTTGGCGCCAGCACTTTTTCTTGGCTAATCGGTAGAATCTTGGCGGCGGCGATGGCGGCTGCTCCTTCGCTGGTCTGGCTTGTTTGGTCTGTTCCGCCGGTAGTCGTCTCCCCGCCTCGGGTGCCCGGTGCGGTTGACGGCAGGACGCCGGCCTGTTCGGTGGCGCTTGGCGAAGCGGCTTTTTGCGAAAAAAGATTATAAATAATCAGCGTACCGCCGATTAATACCAATAAAATAACTGCGATAATAAAGATTTTTTTTGCGGTCATAGATATAATTAGATTAAGATTTTAATAGTATTGGGTAAGTTTTTGTCTAATTACTTTTGCAGGCGCATCTTCCTGGTCTTGTATCCCACGAAGTACCAGCCGGACAGCCACCCGGTATGCACTTTGCTTCAGTGCAGGAAGGAGTGCCGTCTCTGTTGATGCTACCTGTCTCGCACTCAATGCTCCCATAGCCGGAGGGTTTTGGGACGCACTTAGACAAGGAATTACTCCAGACGGTAACACCGGGATTGCATGTTTTTTCTTTCTCAGAGTACACCTTTCCGCAACTGCAAGTTGCTTGAACCCACCGGGCGCCAGTCGGACAGCCACCCGGGATACATTTTGCTTCAGTACAGACGGCGCTGAGGGCGGCGCACTCAATGGACATATAACCGGGGGCAGAGGACTTGGGAACGCACTTAGCCAGGGACTCGCTCCAGGTGGTAACGCCGGGATAGCATACTTTTTTTGCCTCCTCTGCTTTTTTATCCCGGACGGCTTCCATGGCTTCAAGTTTAAGGTCTCCCAGCGCTTTATACGTCCCGG
>PEUE01000054.1 GCA_002780785.1 Candidatus Portnoybacteria bacterium CG02_land_8_20_14_3_00_45_8 | reverse complement strand
TCATTACCTGATTGACCCCGGAAAGCCCAGTCAGAACGGCAAAGTGGAAAGGTCGCACCGGACTGACCAAGAGATGTTTTATGACCGCAATAAATTTGAAACCTTAAAAGATTTGGAAAGAAAAATCAAAAGCTGGAATCAAGAATACAATAATCTGGAACACTGCGGCTTAAATGGTAAAACGCCTAATGAAATGCTACAATTATTATCAATTAACTAACCGACAAATGTGTGCGGTTAAAACATAAGGACTATTTCAGCATTTTTTTAAACTCTTCCACCATCTGTACCGGCGTTGGGTCAATGCCCAGATTGAGCGCTAGATAATAGGATAGCCAATCGCCAAAGACCGAAGCCCAGAATATTTTAGCCAGCGCGCCAGCGCCGCCCAGCTTAACAAAACTAACCGCTGCGCCGTTCCGTTTTAGAAGTTCGGCGGTTAAGTCCATCCTTTTTTTAATTGGCGGCAGGTCGTTGACATCACTTAAGAAAAGGAAAGAAAATAGGCCAGCCATTTTGGTCCATCCGACCATTTCATTATGGTTAAGTTCCGGGAAGCTATTATAGAAAGATGGCACTTTGGCATTTTCGTTAAACTTTATCTTCCAGAGCCGGGCTAGAGTTTGGTTATTGTCGGAGACGTAGATAACTGGAATTTTATTAAGCAGGGTGGCACTGAGATTTTTGGCTTCACTTTCCAGGTTTTCTGGCTTTAGGTTCTCGGCCAGAGAGACGAGTTCATTTTGGGCTGAGGCAGGCAGAAGGCCATAAGCCATTAGTATTTTAATTAAGGCAGCCAGCTGATAGCCCAGGGAGCAGCGAGGCGGCAGGTCGTTGCGGGGAATTTTTACCCAAGGTGTTTTGTTTTTCTGAAAAAGATCGGCCAGCTGGCCGCCGCAAGTAATGCCGGTTATTTCCAATCCCATCTGCTTAGCTTTTTGAAAAGAGGAAATGGCTTCTTCGGTGTTACCCGAATAGGAGCTGCAAATAATTAAGCTGTCATCGTCGGTCTCCGGCGGCAGGTCGTAGGAGCGGTGGGCGACAATTGGCAGGTTGAGCGACAAAGGAATATAGTTTTGTTTTTTGAAATAAACAAGAAGGTCGCCGATAAAAGCCGAACCGCCCATACCGCAGAAAATCACTTTATTAAAAGGCCGGCGGGCCAATTGCAGCTGATTAAAAAATTCCAGGTCAGCCGTGAGCTGATTGACCGAGTTTAAAATAATATCACGAAAATTTGATTTATCAATTGCCTCCATAATTTTTAACTTTTAATCATTTTAGGACTCGCTCGGTATCAATATACCAATTTGTAGCTTGCGAGAAAAGAGATGAAGAATTGTCCAGTATTTTAATATCAATGCCCTTAACGTTTTCTTTAGCGCCGAAGAGAAAGTCCGGACTAAACAAGAAAATAGCGGGTAAATCCTCGGTGATAAGATTGACGATCTGCCGGTATTTTTGAGAGCGAGAATTATTGTCAAAATCTTCCATGGCAGTGGAGATTAATTTATCAGCTGTCGGGTTTTCATAAAGCGACAGGTTAAAGCCCGCTTCTTTTTTCTGAGAGGAGTGCCAAAAAGAGTAGAAGTTTGGTTCAATACCCAACACCTCGCCAAACAGCAGCGCTTGGTATTGCCGGGGCTTGATAATCTCGCTTTGCGCCTGGGAAGTTTCTTTAACGTTTAAATTAACTTTCACGCCGATTTGTTCCCATTGTTTCTGCAGCAGGGAAGCGGTCTGGGCCAGCTCCGGCCAGTCAACCGTGGTCAGGGAAATGGCCAGCTTTTCGTTATTTTTGCCGATTTCCAGTACGCCGTCATTATCAACATCTTTCCAGCCCGCCGCCGCCAGGATGTTTTTGGCGTGTTCCGGAGCAAAATCATATTTTTTTATTTGGTCCGAATAGCCGATAGTGCCCGGCACCAGAGGCGAGTCAATTTCCTGGCCGTAGCCGCCAAAAACCTCCTGAATGATGGTTTTTTTGTCGGTGGCAAAGGCCAGCGCTTGACGGATGGTTTTATCGGCCAAGAACTTATTTTGCGCTTGGTTGAAGAAAACAGCAAAATACCGAGGCAGGGAAATAGAATAAATTTTGAGATTGTGGTTGGGTTTGTTTTTTAACTCGGCAAAGTTTTTAACCGATAAAAAGCCGAAACTTTCCACTTCACCTTTTTTGTAGGCGGCATAGCAGTCGCTCTCGGTGGAATAAAACTTAAAGTTTATAGTGGAAATATAGGTCTGGCCGGCGAAGTATTTATCAAAAGCGTTTAAGGTGAGGACTTTGACCGCGCCCTTGCTGTCTTTTTGGAGCTTAGTAAATTTATAGGGACCTGAACCGATTGGTTTAAGATTCAATTCGTGCAACGCAAACTGGGAGGCCGGAATATTTTCCCATAGGTGCTTGGGTAGAATGCCGAAGGTAAGGTTATCTATGAAAGGAGCAAAAGCGCCTTTAATTCGGAAGCGAACCGTCAGGTCATCAACTTTTTCCACCTCTACGCCTTGCCACAAGGAGAGAAGGGGGCTTTTGTAATCGGGGTTTTGGATTGTTTGGATAGTGAAAATGATGTCATCGGTTGTTAGCGGTTGGCCGTCGTGCCACCGGATGTCTTTTTGCAGGGTTACTTCATAGACCTTGCCGTTATCGCCGATCGCGTATTTGTCGGCGGCGCTGGGAATCAAATTACCTTGGCCGTCATATTTCATTAAACTGGAAAAAATAAGATTGTCTAAGTTGCGGTCGGTCTCATTGGCCGGCGTCAGCACCGGGTTTAAAAAGCGAGGCGAGCCGGTTAAGGCAATGTCAAAAGAACCGCCCTGGTCGGGTTTCACGATGGTAAAATAGCGCCAGGCAAAAATGCTAAGCAATCCTAAGCCGATTAGCGTCAGAGCGGTCAGCGACAACAATAGGTGTTTTTCCCGTCGGCTGATAATAGCAAAAAATTGACCCCACTGGGCTTTTTTCGGCCACTCAAATTCTCGCCGAAAATTATTCAGTTTGTTTCTGAGAGTGCTAATAGTTTATAATTGGCAGCGAGGAAGAAAAGAAAATTAATTTTCTTTTCGAGCGAGCGAACCAATTTCAAGCTTTGCTTATTTGGCGGCGATTAGCATAGAGCCGACTGCGGCCAGTAAAAAAAGAATCGCCAACACAATAGTGCTGATAAAGAGGATTTTTTCAAAACCCCGTTTAGTATAGTAAGAAGCGCTGGTGCCGCCCGTGATGGCTGAAGAGCCGGCGCCGCGCTGTTGCAGTAAAATACTGACAACCAGCAGGGAAGATAAAACTATTTGGGTGATGGAAAGGATTTTTGGTAAATTCATCCCGTTAGAAATTTTTAATAATTATAGTTTTTATCAAAAAAATATTAATCCAATAATTTTATTTTACCATCCCGTTTAAATCAAAAATTTCTAACGGGATTCATAGATTAAGTTTTAGCAGTTTCTGACGAGCGATTTTTCTTAACAATTAAGTCAAACAGCCAATTGACCAAACTGATTATAATAACGCTCCAGAAGTAGGCCCAAAAGCCGTCAATTTTTAGATCCGTCACAAAATACTGCAACAGCCACAGAATGCCGATGTTAATTAATAACGGGAAAAGGCCGAGTGTCAAATACGTTAATGGGGTGGAAAGAAATCTTAGAACGGGCTTTAGCAGGCCATTGAGCAGGGCTAAAATGGCGCCGCCGAGCAACAATGGCCTCCAATCGTGGGGAAAATAGAAGCCCTGAACAAAATAAGCGGCCAAGTAAATGGCCAAGGCGTTAGCCAGGATTCTGACTATCAGACGGATTATCATAGTTGGCTAAATTGGGAATTCTTAATTAGGCCCATCTTAACATAAACGCAACGTTGAGTCAACGCGCTTGACCCTTGTTTTTGATTATCCGGCGCAGGCCTAGAACGCTTTTACCGGAAACCAGCATTTTGGGCTTTTTCTTTTTAGCGCGAAGTTTAACTTTTCTTTCCAACTCTTTTTGGAGTTTTTCTAAATTGCTTGGCATGGAGGTGGCGATAATAAAATATGGCAAATCTATGCGCTTCGTTGCGGATGGTCTGAAAAATAAGCTGCAGCGAAATTGGCAGCGAGCGCAATTTTAATGTCTTGTTGCTATATTCAGTATAAATCTCTTCGTCTTTTTTGGCGAGCGCGACGAGGGGAAGTGATAAGTGTTCAGTGTTTAGTGATAAGTTAGCGGCATTTAATTGCGCCTTTCCTCCGTCTATCAGCATTAAATCCGGATATGGCCATTCGGGGTGGTTAAGTCGGCGGCGCAGAACTTCTTTGAGCATAGCCACGTCATTGGCGCCACGGACATTTTTAATCTTGAAACGCCGATAGTCGGATTTTTTGGGTTTGTTGCCGGCAAAAACTATCATTGAACCAGTGGCATAGGCGCCGTGGATGTTAGAAATATCGTAGGCCTCGATACGGATTGGCTCGCCAGCGTAGAAGCGCAAAAGCTGGCGGAGGGTGACAAGTGACAAGTGATAAGTGTTAAGTGGCAATCCGTTGTTTATTGTTGATTGTTTATTGTTTGCTGATTTGTGCGTCGGACAGAGTCCCAAATGCCACTGCAAGCAAGGTTTATCGTAGGAGTTTTTACAAGTGCGGTAGGGGAGTATTTGGCGCAAGGCGCGCAGGACTTGTTTGAGTTCCGCGCCATTGACAAACGGACCGATGGGATTTATTACAAAATCTCCCCTAACCCCTCCTTTAGGAGGGGAACTATTTTTACTCCCTCCCCTTAGGGATGGCTGCCC
>PEUE01000029.1:4361-4706 GCA_002780785.1 Candidatus Portnoybacteria bacterium CG02_land_8_20_14_3_00_45_8 | reverse complement strand
GCCACGACCACGTAGGGCAAATAACGCTCCGGCGGAATAATTTTTAAATTAATCCTTTTTTCTTCGGTCATATTTTTATATTTAATAATTATTTATTTTATCTATTCTAACTATTTTTTGCCGCTCGGCCGGCTCCTCGCTCATCGCTGCCAAAATGATGGGCAATTTCATGCCAAACGGTATTTTTAATAATTTTTCTGATTTCTTCAGCTGAATTGGCAAATTCCTCAATTGTTCGCTGAAAAATAGTAATCTTGTCGGGCAAAACCATACCATAATTTAGCCCGCGCCGGGTCTGCGGCACGCCCTCATATAAACCAAATAAGCTAACATCTTTCCTTAATT
>PEUE01000029.1:0-4206 GCA_002780785.1 Candidatus Portnoybacteria bacterium CG02_land_8_20_14_3_00_45_8 | reverse complement strand
CCACTAATTTCTGATAAATTTCCAGCAATTTATGGTTAAGGGACTTAATGTCTTCTGCCGCCGCCAGGACTTTGGCGCCCTCACCCAGACGCCGCCTCAAATCAGCGTCAACCAGCAACAAGTCCAAATAATTCTTTACTTCATCATCGTTTTTGGCAATCAGACAATTGGCATTATGCACGAGCCATCCTTGATAACACGGCAGTCCTTTGACTAAAATCGGCAGGCCGACCGCCGCCGCTTCCAAAATAACCATACCCTGATTCTCTTCAGTGGAAAGAAAAATGAAAATATCCAGCGCATTGAAAGCGGCGTTAATGTCCCCAACAAAGCCGGTAAATTTAACATTAACGGGTAAAACCTTAGGTAGCCCCTTAGCCATCAGCTGGCTGTATATTTTGCCAAACCAGATAAATTGCCGCTCCGGATGCTCCTTGGCCAGCGCGATAAAATTATCTACGCCTTTTCGGGGAATAACCAACCCCACAGTGCCGACCACCAAACCATCGCAACTAAACTCTTTTCTGGCCGCTTCTCTTCTTTGACTATCCTCATAAAAGAACCCACAATCAACGCCATTTGACTGCACAATCAACTTGGCCGCCGGCAAACCATAAGCCACCAATAATGATTTGGTATATTCGCTGGGACAGAAAACCAAGTCCGCCAAACCATAAACGTAAGTTAAATATTTTTTTATCAGCGGGAAAAAATATTTATTGAACCAAAAAACTTCGCGGGCGTCTTCCGCCGTGACATGCGACCAAATAATTATTTTTTTGCCTCGCCGGCGGGCTTTTTTGATAAGCCAGAGCGATTTGAGCCAAGGCGTGTTTATCTGCAAAATATCGCAGGTATCATCCCATTGCTCAACATAGGCAATACCCAACGATTCCAAGGCCTTTTTCTGATTTTTATAAGAAGATAGCAACCCCGTGCCGATGTCTTTGAAAAACCGGCCGCCCCAAAAATGATAAAACTCAAGATAAAGACAAATTTTCATATCAGTTTTAATAATTTTTTATATAAGTCCTCCAGCGTCACGGCAATTTGCTCGTGCGAATATTGGCGGGCTAAGACACGGGAGGCCTCGCTGAATTTTTTAAGCAGTTCGGGCTTGTTTAGCAAGTCCAGCGTTTTTTGCGCTATGTCAGAAGGGTCATCGGTTTTAGCAAAAAATCCGTTAATGTTTTCTTTAACCAGCTCGGCTAATCCTCGCTCTTTGACCGCGATAATAGGCAAACCGCAACCCATGGCTTCCAGAATAGCCACTGGCATATTTTCGCTTTTACTGGCAGTTATATAAATATCGCTGGCCTGATAGGCCTCAACAATTTTTTCTCCATAGGGGAGAAGCCCGGTAAAAATCACGCTGTCTTTGATTTTTAACTTCTCCGCCAGTTTTTCCAGATTTTTTCGTTCCGGCCCGTCGCCGACCAGCATCAATTTAAGTTCGGACATTTTTTTAAGCATTAAAACAAATGCTTTAATGACCTGGTCTATGCTTTTTTCATAACTTAAGCGACCCTCAAAGATCAGCGAAGCGCCAAAGATACCATATTGATGCTTTAGTTGTTCTTTGGCCCCTGCCTCGGTTGCCGGCCTAAATAAATTCGTATCAATTGAATTTTGTAAAATAACGACGGGCTTTTTAAGGCCCTGCTCCTTTAGCGCGTCGGCTAATGATTGAGTCGGGCTTAAAACCAAGTTACACCGGTTATAATAGCCCACCGTGCTTTTCCAGGAAAATTTTTTACCCCATTTATAATCCAGCTTGATGTGCTTTAAATAATCGTCATAAAAAGTGTGGTGCGTGCCCACCAGCGGGATTTTAAAAAATTTTGAGCACATCACCGCTTCCCAACCAACAGATAGGGGCGTATGGGAATGAATAATATCCGGCTTGAATTTCCTTAGTTTGTTAAGTGAAAAACCCAACGGCAGGGTAAAGCGCAACGAGGGATAAATCAAGGCCGGAACACTGGGCAAAGAAACGATGGCCAGGTTTTTTATGTCCGGGTCAATATATTTTGCCGCGTCTGGGGCCACGGTAAAAATCATCACTTCGTGCCCAAGTTTCGTCAAGCTCTTAGCCGATTGATAAACCGTGGTGGTGACGCCGTTAATCTGCGGGAAAAACGTGTCGCTAAAAATCGCTATTCTCACAATTTTTTAGAAAATTTAAAATTATTCGGGCGGTTTCCGCTTGAGAATTTGTCCCAATAAAATGTCCCTGGTTTTTGGAAATTATCAACTGCGCCTGCGGCAGGGCTTTGGCCGTATCATTGATTTCTTTTTTAGCAATATAGGCATCATTTTGGCCATAAAATAAGGTAGCCGGAATTTTAATTTGTTTTATAGCATTTCTAAGGTCCGCCTTAAATGCCTGCGCTAATAACCAAAGGTTTACGGCCAGAGGCATGGTTCGCAAGCCATCCCAAACAGAGTCCCAATAGCCGACTGCCCGGCCATGCTCGTAGTAATGGTAATTTCGGCGCTTTTGCCAAAAAAGAAGCATAGCCAAAAAATTCAATCCGGCGACGACTATCGACGTGAAAAAATTAAGTTTTAGATATTTTAGGGGCGGCGCAATATTGGTGCTAATCAAAATAAGACCCTTAGCGCAACCCTGATATCGCGCAGTAAAATCGACGGCGACTTGTCCGCCGAATGAATAGCCGATTAAAACAAAATTTTTAATTTGTTCCGCGACTAAAATCTCTTGCAGGTCACGAGAAAAAACATTTAAGGCATACAAATCGCGCTGCTTGGTTTTATCCGAAAAACCATGACCGCGCAGATCCGGCGCCAAGCTGTTGTAATGATTGGCGTGCAACACGTTAATCGTGCTAAGCCAAGTCGTGTGATTAGAAGAAAGACCATGGAGCAAAATAACAAAAGGTCGGCCCGGGAAGGAGTTGCCCAACCAATAAAAGATTTTGCCGTTTTGAGTATCTATAGATTTTTTTGGCAGATGAAAATCGGTCATACGGGTTTAGGGAGTCGGCGTGTTTTTTTCCGAAAATAGAAAAAATAAATAAGGAGTAGTAAAGCGCCGATGCCGATTGAAAGCAGGGCAATCTTTTGCAAAATGGAGCTAATAGTGCTCAAGGCGTAACCGAAATAAAATCCGATAATCAGTAATAGGGCGGATTTAACAAAAGTCGCTAGCATATTAGAATAAAAAAACTTGGCAAAAGGCATTTTAATCACGCCAGCGGCAATCAAAAAAGCGCCGCCCACGCCGTGCGTCATTTTACCGATAAACAAGAGCTTGTCGCCCCGCTTGGCAAACTGGCCCTCCAACGACCCCATCTCATTACTACCCAAGCCCACGTATTTCCCCCACCGATTCACAAAATGTCGGCCGCCCCAACGCCCCACCGCGTAATGCACTATATCACCAGCCAAATCTCCGGCCACAATAACCAAATAGACGACTAAAAAGTTAAGGTAGCCCAAAGACGTAAAAAATCCCGCTATCACGGTAATTATTGGCCCCTCAATAACCGCCAAAGGAAATAAGGCCCAATATTTATAATGGGCCAGCCAGAGCAAAACTTGGTCTAAGGAAATCGGCATATAAAGAGAAAACTATTCAGGCGTCTTCAAACTTTAAAATAAGACGCCAGTCCTTGGCAAAAAATAATTTTGCCATATCAAATACGCCATAAGTAATGAAAAACGCCGCGAAAACATCTATGGAATAATGAAGATGACCCAACAACACAACGCTTCCCATCACCAAGGAAGCAGCTAAAAATACGTACCGGATAATTTTTTCTTTCCAAAAAATCAGCGCCATTAGAAACGGCATGCCCACGTGCCCGGAAAAGAAAAGGTCGCCGCCAAAGGTAATCCACCGAATGGGATTATCCGCCGGAAGCGGAATGCCTTCCGGAATTGTTCCCAGGTGCGTAAAGGCCATAAAAAAAGACCGCGCAAGGACAAACAGCGCGATGCTTTTGGTAACAAACGGGAGGCGCTCCGGCTCGCGCCAAACAAGAATTAAAATAAACACCAGTAGAGCAAAGGCGCTGTAAATAAAAAAACCATCCACATCAAACACGGGGATGTTATTTAGAATTAAATCCGTTACTGAATTGCTGGCATTCCGCGTCGCATATAGGCCGGTGAAATAATTAACGGCCAAGCTCGCGCCCAAAAGAAAAAAACCCACAGCTACCGATAAAAGATACCGCATAT
>PEUE01000055.1 GCA_002780785.1 Candidatus Portnoybacteria bacterium CG02_land_8_20_14_3_00_45_8 | reverse complement strand
CCCACCCACAGCGCCGGTTCCAGCCCCGGGCCGATAGTGACGGCAATAGCGTCAATCTCAGGTTTTTCGTATTTTTTTAGAAAGACAAAAACATCTTTTAATAAATCTAATTCTCTTTCTAAGATTGTTTTTACAATTTTTAATTTTGAATTGTTATTTTGATTTTTGATTTTTGATTTTTGATTTTTTAGCAATTTGTTTTCCACTAGGGCTTGTTTTAGTAGTGGAACCAAATTACGTTGGTGTTCTCGTTCGGCCAACATCGGCACCACGCCTCCCCAAGGCGCGTGAATTTTGACCTGCGAGGAAACAAAATCAGCCAGCAATTTCGGTTGGGTATTTTTATTACATTCAAGTACGGCAATTCCTGTGTCATCACAAGAGGTTTCAATAGCTAAAAGACGCATAATTAGTATGGTATCTTTTTTCTTGCCTTTTTTCAAATTTTATTTTACTATTTTACCAGTATCATTTGGCAGTTCTTATTCAATCAAATAACAAAATTACTGGAGGTGGGTTATGACTTTTTTAGGTAGGCAGGAATTAATTCCTTACGGCAAGAAGCGGATTTATGCGCGGCGGTTGTCGGGCACCCGGATTTATGTTGGTGTTCATCAGAAAGGATTATTTCAACCTTATTGGTCGGAGAAAGACGAACAGGCCCAAACGCCTGGTCAGCGGCAAAAAAAACGCTGGCGGCTCGAGGAGAGGAAATTCCGGCGTTTTGAAGCCGGCGTGGCGTCAACCAGCCGCGGCGAGCGCCTAGCCATTTTAAGGACAGCGCAAAAAAATCTGCCGATTCTGGAGCGGGCTTTGGAATTGTTTGAGAATGAATTCCGTGAGGACATTATTTCCAAGGAATTTTTCCGGCTGGAAAGAATGCCCTCGGCCATTCAACAAGAGCTATTGCGTCACGGCTTTATGTTTATCAAGGCGCGAAAACAGGGGATACGCGAGACTGTGGTACAAATTTATTTTTTGCTGAAGGGCATTGGCGGCACGGTCAATGTCGGCGCCTTTTTGGCGCGGGCGACAGCCGTGACCGACCGCCTGAGGGAAAGATTGAACAGCATCTATGCGTGGTGTCGGAAATATACGGATGAGTCGCAAACCTTAGAGGCCATCCAAAGGCAGTTTGATGAAACGTTTAAACGTCTGGAGCAGCAGTTGGCGCTCTGGAAGCAGCATGAAGTGTTCCATCGCGACCGGACGAGCGATCTGCAACAAAAAATCCTTCAGGATAAAATGGCAATCGTGGCGCGTCGGCTGACTCCCTTCATCGAACTGCAGCCCTTTGCTGGTTGGGCTTGGTTTACCCTAAACGACTTAGATCAAGCCAGGGAAGCAATCAGGAAGGGCGATTATTTGCTGGCACAGGCAGTATTGGAAAGAATCAGGGTGTAAGAAGAAACAACGGAAGTTGGACGATTTGCTGTGGCGTATAGAGGCGGATAAGGCACTAAAGAGATGGAACGGTGATTTTTATTTGCATACTATCACTGTTCTAAGCGGATTATTTGAAGAGCTGGCGGCAAAAGAGCAGAAAGCAGCTTTTAAAAAACCTATCTGCTGGGAAGTTCTAAAATATCTGCAAAAGGCCGAAGCTCTTTTGCCGGAAAAAAATTTCCGTCGGCTGAAGGAGCCGCTGAAAAAGGCGTATTTGCTCCTTTAATGCCAGCGAAAACATGGTGGGGCTGGGTTTGGCTTAAAACCAAACCCAGCCCTTCATTTTTTGGTTAAAATTTGTTATGATCTTGATAAATTTCAGTTATGGCCCCATCGTCTGGTCTAGTTCAGGACTCCACACTTTTTCACCCCGCCACTTTTTATATGGCCCCTTCGTCTAACGGTTAGGACGCCGCGCTTTCAATGCGGCAATAGGGGTTCGACTCCCCTAGGGGCTACCGACTTTTATAGCGCGATTTCACCATGATATTTCAGGTCATCCTACAATATTCCAGAATACTGGAGAATAAGATATTAATATTTTTTAAAAATATATTTATGGCAGGAGGGAAGGTAAAATATAGTCAGTTGAGCAAAGAGGAGAAAATAAAGTTTCTGGGAGATTTCTATTCAACGGTGGCTTCTTTGCAAAATAGGGAAGAGGTTAAAAATTTTCTAAAAGATTTATTAACTTTGAGCGAATCGGTTATGTTGGCGCGTCGTTTGCAGATAGCCATGATGCTATTGAATGGAGATACTCAGGATCGGATAAGGCAGAAGTTGAAAGTTGGCTATTCCACTATTGCCAGCGTGCAACGCTGGTTGCAGGCCGGTTTTGGCGGGTACGAAAAGGTATTAAAGAGGTATAAAAGTACCTGGCAAAGGAAAGATCGTCGCAGAAAAACAGCGAGTCCAGATACTCCTTTATCGTTTAACTGGATGCGCCGCAAATATCCTCTGCATTTTCTTTTAGTCAATACTATTCTGGATCATAAAAGATAGTTGTCAATCTTCTCCAGTATTCCAGTATGTTGGAGTATTTTAATTTCAAGTTTATTTCAAGTTTTAAGATGTTTTTTCTGAAAATAGAGGGGTTTCACCCTTTGGGTGACCACCCGTAGGGTGGCGATTCCCCGTAGCGCTACCAAGGATTATGGAAAAAAGAGAATACATTAAAATTGGCAATGCGGCAGATTTGACTGATTCGAAAGAGAGACGGATTTATCGGGCATTGGAAATATTGCCGGGGGTCTTGGCTTGGGGGACGCTGGCGGGCGTCGTTTTTTTGTCTTGGGTTATGCCGATTTTTGTCGCCTTTTTTATTATTGCCTTTGATATTTATTGGTTGCTTAAGACCTTGTTTTTGGGACTGCATTTGCGTACCGGCTTTGCCAATATGAAAAAAGTGATGCGGGTTGATTGGTTGGCCAGGTTACGGGCGATGGAGAAAATGGACTTGGACTGGCGCGAAGTTTATCATTTGGTGATATTGCCGATGTATAAAGAAAGCTATGAGGTGGTTGGCGGAACCTTAGAGTCGTTGTTGGCGGCTAATTATCCTAAAGATAAACTGATTATTGTTTTGGCCACCGAGGAGCGGGCGGGCAAACCGGCGCAAAAAACAGCTGCCAAAGCCCAGCAAGAATACGGCGATAAATTCTTCAAGTTTTTTATAACCACGCACCCCGATGGCATTGTGGGGGAGTTGGCGGGCAAGGGTTCCAATGAGACCTGGGCCGCCAAACAAGTTAAAAAGAACTTTATTGATAAATCCGGCATTCCTTACGCCAATATTCTGGTTTCGGTCTTTGATATTGATACTGTTATTGGCAAAGAATATTTTGGCCGCTTGACCTATGTTTTTTTAGAATCAGAAGACCGCGTTTACTGCAGTTTTCAGCCGGTGCCGGTGTTTAACAATAACATTTGGGACGCGCCGTCTTTTTCGCGCGTGGTGGCGCAAAGCGGTACTTTTTGGCATATGATGCAGCAGGAGCGGTCCGAGCGGCTGGGGACTTTTTCCTCGCACGCGATGAACTTTAAATCCTTAGAAGAAATGGACTGGTGGTCAACCAAGAATGTTTCCGAGGACTCGCGAATTTTCTGGCAATCGTTGCTGTTTTACGACGCTCATTATCGGGTGGTGCCGCTTTACTATCCGGTTTCTATGGACGCCAACTTAGCCGGGACTTGGTGGAAGACGACCCTTAATGTTTATAAGCAGCAACGGCGCTGGGGTTGGGGGGTAGAGAACGTGCCGTATGTGTTGTTTGGTTTTTGGCAGAACAAAAATATTAAATTTAGCACCAAGGTTTTTTGGGCCTTTAATCACATGGAAGGTTTTTGGTCGTGGAGCACCAACGCTTTGCTGATTTTTATGCTGGGTTGGCTGCCGTTGTTTTTGGGCGGGCAGGCCTTTAATGTCTCTTTATTGTCTTATAATCTGCCGCAAATCACGCGCATTATTATGACCATGGCTATGGTGGGCATGGTCAGCTCGGCTATTTATGGTTTAATTCTGCTGCCGCCTCGGCCCGTGAAACGGCGTAAATGGGGTTATTTGATGATGTTAATTCAGTGGGCTTTGTTGCCGCTCACCATTATTATTTTTGGTTCTCTGCCGGGCCTGGAAGCGCAGACCCGTTTAATGCTGGGTAAATATATGGAGTTCTGGGCGACGCCGAAAGTACGGCAGCCAAAATCCTAGGGGGAGTGATATTAAAAGAGAGGACGTGGCAGAAAAAAAGAAGAAGACGCAAATGTTTTAATTACATTGCGTCTTCAGTAAAAAATAAAAATAAATAATCAATCTAGTCCAGGTATCTAGGCACTGGCCCTTGATAGTCCAGAAAAATAGAGGGAACAACAACTTTTTGCTTGCTGTCAGCCAGCAGGCCGACAAAGAACATTGGCTGGCCAGGCAGATAGGCAAATAAGTTAACCTCTTTGCCGTTAAAGCCGTTGGTATTGTCTGTTTCGGGTAAACGTAGAGTCGCCTTAAGGGTTTTTTCTGATAGCGGACAGGCAAATTCTATTTGTTCAAGGTCAAGCTGTATGTAGCTTTCTTTGATAGCCCTTTCCGCTGCGTGTCCTCCATTTATGGGATGGAACCAATATATTAGTTCCGTGTCGTCGGGGGTTATGGCAAACACGCAAACTTTTTTGTCAGCAAATACGTCCAGGGAAGTCCCCGCTACCTTTTTGGAGACGATTTCCGAAATGGGAGTCGGAAATTCAATCCGTAATTCCTTGGCCGTTCTTTCATCCATAGCCGTTCTTTTTTCCATCGCATTCTCTCCTTTTCTAAATAGATTATTTTGCCCGTTTTTCGCGGGCTTTTTTAGGTACTAACCCGATTTCCCTTTTGAATCCGAACACTTGTAGAATTAAATTATGAAAAAAAACAAAAAAGTTTTTGCATCTTTTAAAAAGCGAACGGGATGAAATAAGCATCTTAAAACAGAAAAAATATTCTTTGCGTGAAATAGCA
>PEUE01000002.1:5961-6408 GCA_002780785.1 Candidatus Portnoybacteria bacterium CG02_land_8_20_14_3_00_45_8 | reverse complement strand
CTGTTTTATTTTTTATCTTTATTGTCAATCGGCGTTCAGCGCCGCGAAGGCGGAGCTGAACGCGAAGATTTAATATTTCGACATCCGATGTCCGGAATACGGAATACCTAATATTTGGGACATCGGATGTCGGGGAGATATTGACAAGGTTCTTAGTGGGGATTAAAATGAGATTTAGCAGTCAAGGCGTTAGAGTGCTAATCATCGTACGGAAGTACGGATTAGTACGGATTTTACGGATGAGATAATTCTATCCGTATTATCTGTATTTATCAGTAATTCCGTAAGGTTCTATGCGGGAAAGGCAGAAAAAAATCTTAAAAGCGGTGGTTCGCGAATATCAGCGGACCGGGGAACCGGTGTCTTCCCAGTGGCTGACCACGAAGTGGCATTTTGATTTTAGTCCCGCCACCGTGCGGGCGGAAATGCTGGCTTTAGACGAGGCCG
>PEUE01000002.1:1371-5664 GCA_002780785.1 Candidatus Portnoybacteria bacterium CG02_land_8_20_14_3_00_45_8 | reverse complement strand
TAAAATACTTTGATTCGTTGGAAAACGATTTTAATCAGTTTTTCCGCGGGCTGGACGAGGAAGTGGAGGTCTTTATCGGCCATGAAAACCCGATTAAGTATTTAAGGGGCTGCAGTTTAATGGTGACCGGTTTTGACCAAGAAGATAGCCGCGGCTTGATGGGAATTTTGGGGCCCAAACGGATGAATTATCAAAAAAATAAGTTTGTGCTGGAAGAGACGCGTAAGCGCGTCAGGAAACAGAAAACAGTTAACAGATAACAATAAATTCATAAATCATAATTCTTAAATCGCAAATCTTTTTATGAGCGACGGATTAGAACAAGAAATTATTTCAGAAGAAGACGGGGGAGAAGCTGTTGGTAAGCTTAAAAAAGTCAAAGAGCAATTAAAGCAGTGTCAGAAGGAGAAAGCGGAATATTTGACCGGCTGGCAAAGAGAAAAAGCGGATTTTATCAATTACAAGCGGCGGCAGGAGGAGCAGATGAGCGAGTGGTCAAGGATGTTTGGCGAAGGGCTGGTGCGCGATATTTTGCCGGTGCTGGATACGCTGGACGCATCAATTAAAAGTGGTCAGGGGGATAAAGATGGTTTGGTGGCTATGCGGCAGCAATTAATGAAAATTTTAGGCCAGCATGGTTTAACTGAAATGGAATCCGTCGGACAAAAATTCAGTCCCGAACGCCACGAAGCGCTGGAGCAGGTAGAAGGCAAGGAGCCGGGAATGGTGACGGAAGAAGTATTAAAAGGATATTTGCTTAATGAAAAAGTTATTAGAGTAGCGAAAGTGAAAGTATCAAAATAAAAATCATATAACACGAAACACATAACATATAACAAAAACATATAACAAGTGGCCGGCGACATTTTTTTGTTTCAGGTTACAGGTTACATGTTACATGACATGAAAATTATCGGGATAGATTTAGGAACATCAAACTCGGCCGCGGCGGTGGTGGAAGCGGGCAAGCCCGTGCTTATTCCTTCAGCCGAAGGCACGACCATTGGCGGCAAGGCCTTCCCGTCTTATGTGGCTTTTACCAAAGATGGGCAGTTATTGGTTGGCGAGCCGGCGCGTCGTCAGGCCGTGACTAATCCCGACAACACTATTGTGGCGATTAAGCGGAAAATGGGCACGGATTATAAAGTGTCGGCTAGCGGCAAAGAATATACGCCGCAGCAGATTTCAGCTTTTATTTTACAAAAAATAAAAAAGGACGCGGAGGCATTTTTGGGCTCGCGCGTGGAAAAAGCGGTTATCACCACGCCAGCTTATTTCAATGATGCGCAGCGGCAAGCGACTAAGGATGCGGGCGCCATCGCAGGATTGGAAGTCGTGCGTATAATTAATGAACCAACCGCTGCGGCCCTGGCCTATGGAATTGATAAAGCGGGCAAGGAAGAGAAAATTTTAGTGTTTGACTTGGGCGGCGGCACGCTGGATGTCACCATTATGGATTTTGGCGGCGGCGTGTTTGAGGTGATTTCCACTTCCGGCGATACGCAGCTTGGCGGCACGGATATGGATAAGGCGCTGGTTGATTATATTGCCGGTGAATTTAAAAAGGACTCTGGTATTGATTTATCCGGCGACAAAATGGCCATGACGCGTTTACGCGAAGCAGCCGAAAAAGCCAAAATTGAACTTTCTTCAACTTTGGAGACGGATTTGAATTTGCCTTTTATTACAGCTGACCAAGCCGGTCCTAAACATCTGCAATTACGAGTTACTCGAGCTAAACTAGAGGAATTGGTGCGGCCGATAGTTGATAAGTGCCGACAGCCAATGGAGCAGGCGCTAAATGACGCTAAGCTTTCTCCGCAGAATATTAGCCGCATTCTCATGGTGGGCGGTCCGACTCGGATGCCGATAATTCAGAAGTTCGTGGAGGATTATGTTGGTAAAAAAATTGAGCGGGGCGTGGACCCGATGGAATGTGTGGCGATGGGCGCGGCTATTCAGGGCGCGGTGCTGGGCGGTGATATGAAAGATGTTTTATTGCTGGACGTGACGCCGTTAACTCTGGGCATTGAGACCTTAGGCGCGGTGTCTACTCCTTTGATTGAGCGCAACACTACTATCCCAACTTCCAGGTCGCAGGTATTTTCTACGGCTTCCGACAATCAGCCGGGTGTGGAAATTCACGTGCTGCAGGGCGAGCGGCCCATGGCGCACGATAACCGGACGCTAGGCCGATTTTTACTGGACGGAATTCCGCCGGCTCCCCGAGGCGTACCGCAGGTTGAGGTCACTTTTGACATTGATGCTAACGGCATTTTAACCGTGACAGCTAAAGATAAAGCCACGAGCAAGTCCCAGCATATCATCATTAAGGACTCTTCGGCTCTATCTAAAGAGGATATTGAACGGATGAAACAGGAAGCGGAAGCGCATGCGGCGGAAGACCGCAAAACCAAGGAATTAATTGATTTGCGCAATCAGGCGGATGCCGTGATTTATAGCGTGGAAAAAACCTTACGCGACGCGGGCGATAAGGTTTCGGCGGATGTTAAAAAAGGTGCGGAAGAAAAAATTGAGGCGGTTAAGAAAACAAAGGACGGCTCGGATGAGGTTGTATTGAAGAAAGCACTGGACGAGTTGCAGCAGGAAATTCAGAAAATCGGCGCGGAAATGTATCAGCAGGAAAAAGCCACCGAAAAGGAAGTGACCGAAGAGCCGGAAATTAAAGAAGAGGGAGGCACGATTAAGGGCGAGTTTGAAGAAGGTGGGGACGCTAAAAAGGATAAATAACTAATTTTCAATGAACAAGAAAATTATTGTTCGTTCAGCACTGGGAGTTTTAATTTTGCTTTTTTCTGTTTTGTCTTGGTACTTGATAAAAAACTCTTTTGCCCAAGCGCAGAGCGAGGAATGGGTGCGGAGCGTTTTGTGGCCATCGTTAAGTTTGGTGGCGCTGGGTTCTTTTATCGGTTTGGCATATTTGGTGGAAGATGATTGGCGGATATTACTGGGATTATTGCTGCTTGTCGGCGCGCCGTTTTTTATTTTTTTCAACTCCTTTAATTATTGGAAACTGGCTTTTATTGGCGTGGCGCTGCTGTTTATCTTGAAAGGGATTTTTCAGTCGCGGCGGGCCAAGACGCAAAAAATCAAATTGGTGCTGGCTGAAGTTTTGTTAAAGGGACTGGCGCCAAGCGTCACGGGGCTGGTGTTGTTGGCCTCAATCGGTTTTTTCGGCTCTGCTTACGCTCAGTCGCTGGTTAAGGCAGAAATTATTATTCCGCGCGGTTTGTTCAATAAAATTATTGGCCCGTTCCTTAATGCGCCCAATACCTTGAAAAATCTGTCGGGTGCGCCGGTGAGCGGGCGTCCCAGCACAGAGAGCGAACAATTAAAGGACTCGCTTTATCAGGAAATCAATAAATATTTTAACACCACCGGCAATTCGTTTAAAAAAAATCTGCCTTTTGGCTTGGCTACCACTTTCTTTTTTGCGCTGAGGATTTAGGGCATTGTTTTGATGCGGTTGGCGGCGATACTGGGTTGGGCGTGGTTTGGGGTGTTGCGGTTGTTGAAAGTCGCGCGGATTGCTAGTGTTAGCGTAGAGAAGGAAGTAATAGAGATATAAATAGCGCTCGGAAATCAGTTTCAAAAGCATAAAATTTTCCCCAGCGTGAAAAATTTTACTCGCCAAACCTCCTCGTTCTCCGTCCCGCCAGGGCGGGACGGAACCGTGCCCGCTTCGTCGGCTTGAGCGTTTTGAAACTGATTTCCTCGTCTAATAACTTTTTGTAATTTGTAGAAGTATGTCCAAGGATTATTATAAAACTTTAGGGATAGCAAAAAATGCTTCGGCCGATGAGATTAAGCGGGCGTATCGGAAATTAGCGCAAGAGCATCATCCTGACAAAGGCGGAAACCAAGAAAAGTTTAAAGAGATAAATGAGGCCTACCAGGTGTTGTCCGACCAGCAAAAAAAGGCGCAATATGACCAGTTTGGTACGACCTTTGAACAGGCCCAGGCACGCGGCGGGGCGCACGGCTTTGAGGGATTTCGCGATTTTTCTTCTTTTGCCGAAGCGTTTGATTTTGGCCGCGGCAACGGCGCGGGCGGATTTGAAAATATTTTTGAAGGAATTTTTGGCGGGACTCAAGGTAGAAGCCGAGGTCGGCGCAGTCAGCGCCGAGGTCAGGATATAGGCGTGGATATGGAGATTTCACTGGAAGAGGCCTTTCGTGGTTTAGATAAGAAAATTAATTTACGTAAAGCCACTGCCTGTGAGAAATGCGCCGGCAGCGGCGCGGAGCCGGGCAGCAAATTTAAAAATTGTT
>PEUE01000002.1:0-1360 GCA_002780785.1 Candidatus Portnoybacteria bacterium CG02_land_8_20_14_3_00_45_8 | reverse complement strand
CAGGTGGTGATGTGTCCTGAATGTCACGGCGCGGGCCAGAAGCCGGAAAAAGCATGTTTAAAATGCGGTGGCGAAGGTCGCGTTAAAGAAAGTAAAATACTGCGAGTTAAAATTCCAGCCGGTATTCAGAGCGGACAGGTGATAAGTTTGGCGGGACAGGGTGAGGCCGGCGCGCGCGGAGCAACGGCGGGGGATTTATATATAACGGTGCACGTGCGGCCCGACCCAAGATTTACGCGCGAGGGCGACAATTTATTTTATGACCTGTCAATTAATTTTTCGCAGGCGGCGCTGGGTGATAAAGTTGAGATTCCAACGCTGGATAGTTGGGTAAAAATGAAAATTCCTGAAGGCATGGAATCGGGCGCCAATGTGCGTCTGGAAGGTAAAGGAATGTCACATTTGGCGCGCAGAGGATTTGGTGATATGATAGTGAGAATAAAGGTGAAAACACCTAAGAAATTATCTAGAAAAGCTAAGGAGTTGCTGGAAAATCTTAAGAAAGAATTAGAATAAAATACGGCTCGGATTTACTTTCTGAAAACATAAATCTACTCGGCTAAGTAGAAATAACTTAAATTATTTATAGGAGGATGGATTTTTTGTCAGGTATAAATTTGAATAATTTGAGTCGGTGGTTGCCGGGCGACTGGCTGATGGCGTTGATTTTTTTGGCCGTGGCGGTGGTTTATGGGCTGGCCATGGGGCGCAATCGGCTGACAATAGTGATGCTGGGTTGTTATTTTTCTTATATTTTAACGCTGGCGATTCCCTGGAAAGAAATGGCCTTTTTGGGCGTCAAATCTGCGCCGTCCAGCACCGCGCAGATTTTCATCTTTTTTGTGTTGTTGCTGGGCTTTTATTTTATGTTGCCGCACTCTGCCTTTTCCTCGGCCCTGCGTTTGCGCGGCCGACGCAGCAGCAGCTGGTGGCAAGCGATGGTGTTTAGTATTCTGCAAGTTGGCCTTATCTTGCAAATGGCCATCAGTTTTTTATCGGTTAAAGCAACGGCTAGTTTAAGCTCGTTGGCGCAGACCATATTTGTGGGCCAAGCGGCCCAATTTGTCTGGTTGTTGCTGCCTATCTTGGCGATGATGTTTTTGAAGGGCCGACGGCATTATGATGTGAGCGAATAGTCGTGGAATTGTAATTTTTGAGAAAATGTTTTAAAATAAAATGGCCAATAGGCCTTTTTCTGTTAAGACAAGAAGAAATTTAATAAGAAAGAAGCAAGCACCGGTAGCTCAGTCGGTAGAGCACCTGCCTTTTAAGCAGAGGGTCGCAGGTTCGATTCCTGCCCGGTGCACCAGTAAGGAATTTGCAAGCGGTTTCGGTTCGCCTCGCTTCGCTCGGCGACCAA
>PEUE01000041.1:2035-5107 GCA_002780785.1 Candidatus Portnoybacteria bacterium CG02_land_8_20_14_3_00_45_8 | reverse complement strand
ACTGGTGAAGGCGCAAAAGGCGGAGGGGTTGGCTTAGGACTGGGAGGGGATGGTACAAAAGTTGGCTTGGGAGTAGGTGCGGGCGGCGCTGGGGCAGGAGCTGTAGCTGGAGCGGGAATTGGCGCTGGCGCGACAAAAGGCAGACCAGGCGGCGGCGCAGCGCTTTTAATTGGCGGAGCGGCCGGCTCGTCTCGCCCGCCTTGACTCGCCGTCTTCGGCGAGGCGGGCTGAACCGGCGGCGAAATGGGCGCTGGGGCAGGTGGGGTTGGCGCAGGGGCCGGTATTGGGGCAACTGGAGTTGGCGGCGGAGCTAAAGTCGTTTTTAGAAGCGTCTCTATCTCGGCGGCAAGTGGCTCGGCGGCCTCGATTGGTTTAGGAGGAGTTATTTTCGCCGGCGCTGGAACAATTGGCTTGGTAATTAGGGTTTTGTCCAATTGCTTTTGCGCTTTATTGGCTAAGGACCGCGCTTTCAATTTTAACCACCAGCCGGCCTCCGGGTCGTTGGTTATTTTAGCTAATTCAATAATTGCTTCTTTGGAAAGCTGATGGCCCAGCAAGTCCTTGGCCTTCTGACTGGCTTCTTTAAGCTTTTTTTGGCGAACAGCTGCTTGCTCGGCTAATTTAATTTTGGCCTCTTTGGCCTTTTTAATCTTTGCTTCCTGTTCTTCTTTAATCTTTTTAGCTTTGGCCGCCGCTTCTTTTTTGAGCCGTTCTTTGGCCTCGGCCACCTGGGCTTTTTTGGTTTTTTTATCGGTTAGCGCTTTACTTTTTTCCTCTTTGGCTAGGGCCGGTTTTTTGAGTGGTTCCTCTTTTTTGGGCTGAGTTAGCGAAGCGGGCAGGGTTGAAGCCGCAGCTGTTTTAGGGGCGGCGCCAGGTGTTTTTTCAATTGTTTCCAGGTCCTGGAGCATTGTTCGGACAGCAATCTGAGAGAAAAGAGAAGACGGCCCCAGAGAATCGGTGCTTGGGGTTGAAGCGGCGCTGGCGCCCGGGGCTTGATTGTTTTGCGGCTTAATATCCATTAGCCCTCCGGAGGTTAATGATCTTTAGCTAAAAACCATTATTAATTTTTGGCGTCTTTCATGGTGAGATTGATTCGGCCTTGGTCGTCAACATTTCTAACTTTTACCACCACGCTGTCGCCTACTTTTACTATATCATCAACTCGGTTTACCCGAAAGGGGGCAAGTTCCGAAATATGCACGAGGCCTTCCTGGCCCGGCAAAATTTCCACGAACGCGCCGAAGTTTATGATGCGCGTTACTTTGCCGTTAAAAACTTCGCCCGGCATAACTTCGCGAACAATATCTTTAATCCAGTTGAGCGCTTTTTGGGCGGCTGGTTCGCTTTCGGCCGTGATAAAGACGAGGCCCGAATCATCAATGTCAATTTTGGCGCCGGTTTGGGCGACAATTTCATTGATTATTTTGCCGCCCGGTCCGATGACTTCGCGGATTTTTTCCGGATTAATCTGGAACGATAAGATTCTCGGGGCAAACTCGGATAAGTTAGGCCGAGGAGCGGCTAAGGCGCCTTTTAGGTTTTCTAAAATATGCAATCGGGCCTGGCGCGCCTGCAAAAAAGTGTCTTTCAAAATTGCCATATCCACCCCTCCAATTTTAACGTCCATTTGCACGCCGCAAACCCCCTGGGCGGTGCCGGCCACTTTGCAGTCCATATCGCCGTAATGGTCTTCGGGGCCTTGAATGTCAGTTAGCACCTTGTATTGATGGGTCTTGGTATCCAGTATCAAACCCATAGCAATACCGGCTACGGCCGCCTTAATCGGCACGCCCGCGTCCATTAACGCCAGGGAGGAGCCGCAGACCGAAGCCATGGAGGAAGAGCCATTGGAAGATAAAATTTCAGAGACCACGCGAATAGTATAAGGGAAGTCCTTTTCATCCGGAATTACCTGCGCTAAAGAATTTTCAGCCAAGTAGCCGTGGCCAATTTCGCGTCGGCCCGGGCCGCGAAAACCCCCTATCTCCCCCACCGCGAAGCGCGGGAAGTTATAGTGATGGATAAAACGTTTTTTGTATTCTTCTTCCAGTCCGTCAATAATTTGTTTTTCACTGGGCGCGCCGAGCGTCACGGTAGAGAGCGCTTGGGTGGCGCCGCGGTTAAAAAGCGCGGAGCCGTGAGTGCGCGGCAACACGCCAACCTGACTTGACAAGGGACGCACTTCGTCCAATTTTCGGCCGTCCGGTCGGCGTTCTTTGGTTAAGATATTGGCATGGACCAAGTCATTGGTCTCTTCGTCATACAACGCCAAAGCCAGTAGAATTTTATCTTCGGTGTCAGCCGGTTCGGTCTCTTTAATAAAGTTAACTAACGAGTCAGACAGCGCCGACGTTTGGGCATACATAGTAGCTCGGTCTTTAGCATAAACCGCCGGTTCAATCTTTCCTTTAAGAAAGTCCTTGATTTTGGCAGCCAACTCCGGCGTCAGCTCCTTGATTGGCACGGCTTTTTTCTGGGGTTTGACCCAAGCAATGATTTCTTGCTGGAATTTTATCAATTCCCGATAAGCTTGCTGGCCAAACTCAATGGCTTTTAGAATTTCTTTTTCCGGCACTTCCTTAGCGCTGCCTTCCAGCATATTAATTCTGGTTTCGGTGCCGGTTACGGTTATTTCAAAATCACTATTGGCGCGTTGCTCATATGTCGGGTTAATAACTAGCTGATTATCAACTCGGCTCACGCGCACACCAGCCACCGGGCCGTCCCAGGGGATGTCAGAAATACCCAGTGCCAGGGAAGCCGCGGTGATGCCTAAAATATCCGGGTCATTTTCTTTATCAAAAGATAACACCGTGATGGCGACCTGGATTTCGTTGCGAATGCGCTGGTCAAAGCGCGGGCGGATAGTGCGGTCAATTAAACGGCCGCTTATAATGGCCGCGTCAGCGGCCCGGCCTTCGCGTTTCATAAAACGGCTGCCTTTGATTTTGCCGGCCGCGTAGAGCTTCTCTTCATATTCCACGGTCAGGGGCAGATAATCGCATCGCTCGCGGGCCTTGGCGTCCATTACGGCGGTGGCCAGCACAGCCGAGTCGCCATAACTTAAATAGG
>PEUE01000041.1:0-2028 GCA_002780785.1 Candidatus Portnoybacteria bacterium CG02_land_8_20_14_3_00_45_8 | reverse complement strand
GTTGGTTTGTTGGGCCAGTTGTCCCAACTCCACCTTGAGAGTTCTACCCGCTATTTGGGTAGAGAAAGTTTTCTGTTGCATTTGGTTTTTGGTTCCTCAAGAGCGCTGAGGGCAAAAGAGTAAAAGAAAAAAAGGCAAGACAGAGATGGTTGCGCTTTTTTCTTCTCCTCTTATTTACCAACTGAACGTCGCTTGAGCGAGCCGATTAGTATTTGCTATTGATTAAGTACTTTTTTAAGCCCTGTCCTAAGTCAATAAAATCATCAGCCACATCTTTCAAGCTGGCGGAGGCGCTGCGGCCAAAAGCGATTACTTCAACTTGGCAGCCGCTGACATTTTTTAAGTAGTGCACCAAGGGCACAAAATCGCCGTCTCCGGTTACTAGCACTATCGTGTCTAGCTTATTGCTTAGAGCAATGGCGTCAACCGCAATGCCCACGTCCCA
Organism: Candidatus Portnoybacteria bacterium CG02_land_8_20_14_3_00_45_8; assembly: GCA_002780785.1. Lineage (GTDB taxonomy): Bacteria > Patescibacteriota > Minisyncoccia > Portnoybacterales > GWB1-42-6 > PEUE01. Next base: position 1,583 of record PEUE01000041.1, on the reverse strand, counting down.
ATCCCCCTTTTTTATGCCGCCCGGAAAAATCTGTAAGTCCTTAAGTTTGGTTTCAATACCCACCTTATTGAGCGCTTCCAAAAAAGCGTGTTCCTCGCCGCCTTCGGTTTTAATAGAATAAGCTACCGCCCGAATGAGCTGGCGGCCGGCCTGAGCCGTTTTGAGCACTTCCTTGAAGTTGACTTTGGCTTGGTAGAGGTTTTTGGCGGAATGGTAAAGATTGGGCACATCAATGAAGACCCCAATCCGCTGATCCTTGTGTTTAATAACCGCCATTTTACTTTTTTAACTCTAATTTCTTAAGGATATTTTTGTGGGCTGGCTCGTCGGTGCGTTTTAAGTAGTCCAAAAACTTTTTTCGCTTAGCCACCATTTTTAAGAGCCCGTAGCGGGAGTGATTATCCTTAACGTGCTTTTTCAGATGCTTGGTTAATTGTTTGATTTGTTCGGTCAGGAGCGCCACTTGGACGGCCGCCGAGCCGGTATCGCTGGCGTGGACACGGAAATCATCAATCACTTGAGTTTTTTTAGTTTTCTTTAACATACCAGGTAGTAGAAATTCGGCTGAATTAAAATTCAAAATGCGTTATCTTAAATTAAAATCCAGCGGTTTCTATTTTGTAAGATTGGCCAAGCAATGAAAGGACGGCTAATCCTGCCAGGAAGTAGAAGTTTGGCCGTAAGAAGATTTCGTCGCCTGCGGCGACAGCCAAACTGGCACTTCCTAGCCTGCCGAATTTTCACTACCTGGCATAATCTTACCCCTATTTTTATTTTACTAAACATAGCACAAATGTCAGAAAATTGCAACTTAGCCAGTATTTTATAAAAAAATGGGCGTTGTCCGTACGGACAACGCCCCTAAAATAGTCGGTTATAGGAACTGATGAGCTTTAATCTCTTCTTCTACAAGCCGGACGACGCTTTTGGGCCAGTTTTTAATCTCGCCCATGGCAAAGGCCAAGTCCAGGAGATAGAAGGCAACCACGATGCGCTTGAAGCCAGCTTGTTCCATTCTCTTGACCCCACCCTGTTGGCGGTCAACTAGGATAAAGCTGGGTATAGTTTCAACTGGATAGCCGCTGGCGCGAAGCCGTTCGTTGGTCTCTATCTTGGTGGCGCCGTCAGTTACCACATTATCCACGGTCCAGTAGGTGTGAAGGTTGGGCCGTGGTTCGCCGTTCACCCATTTTGGGTGGGCGCCATGTTTCTTTAATGCTTCTTTCATAAATGCTTCTTTCATAACGCGGTGGCAGATGAAATAGCCATTGGGCATAATTTGCTCCCGAAACGAGACCATTGCGGCGGCTTGCGCCAAGGCCGTGCCGGCTGATGGAATACCGATGAGACAGGGTTGGTTATCTAGGGGTTCACTAGTTTCTATTATTAGCTTCGCAATTTTTCGACCTATCAACCACTCAAGCTCAGGGTTATCTGTAACGTCTTCTCTTCCGTAGACGTATACATGGCTTAAGATTCCCGATTTAAGCTCAAAAGGTTGATCGCTTTGCCGGATAAATCCGTATTTAGCCATTAGTTTCAATAGTTCCAAGTCATCGTGAAAAAAAACTTGGCCAGAGGGA
>PEUE01000053.1 GCA_002780785.1 Candidatus Portnoybacteria bacterium CG02_land_8_20_14_3_00_45_8 | reverse complement strand
GGTGTCTTTAGGCGATAAAATCTGTTTGCCGGTAATCTGATAATCATATTGATAGCGGTCGTAAATTAACGAAACTACATCCCCTGTTTCCAGTTTGTCCAACAACGCAAAAACTTGTCCGTACTCGGTTTTAACCCAAGGATAAACCGAGCTATGGCCGCTCAAAAAAACTTCGCCCGCCTGGCCGGGTAACGCGCTACCGGGATAAATTATCACTCCCTGATTGAGCGCCGCGTTTAGCTCTGTCTGCGTAGTGCCGCTTGAAGGCACCAAAGGCACATCGAGGCCTAATTTATTGATAATGATTGAGTCCCGTTTTTCAATATAGTTGGCTTTATGTCCCGTTGGCCATAAACTTTTTTTCTTGGCCGGTTCATCATAGGTTATCTGGCCTGACTTTTCAAAGACCACCCAGCGTAAATAGACCGAGGGAAAATTAAGAATTATAAAAGCCGTCGCAAAAACTGCCAAGCCAACTAAGATGTAAAAGGCCTTTTTATTTATTCGCCAGAGATTAGGAAATAGAGATAGAGTGGCACGGCGGTAGTCCTGATGCGCCTGGCCGAACTTAGTGGTTAAGTATCGGTCTTCCAGGCGAATATTTTTACGCCAAACAAAATAAATGGGGATAATAGCCAGTATTAAAAGCCAAGACCGGAAAAGAACGGCTAAGGCCGTGTTTAAAATAAGAAGCGTGGCCGAATACACCGGATGGCGCGCGAAAGCGTAAGGGCCGCTCGTTACCAAGCTTTCCCGCATTTTGTTTTTAGCCAAGGTCAACACGCTCCACCAAACAATCGCCGCGTAAGCTGCCAGAAAAATAAAAAAAACCACATAGGCCGTTAGGCGCTCAATATAGATTTTTGGCCCGCCAAACGCAATGCCCAGCAGCAGCGCAAATGCGCCAATGACAAAATTCCACCAAATTGCCTTGGGCATATAACCAAAAATTTCCTTGAGCGAGGACTTGTCCATAAATTAAACGAAGATTAAAACCGCCGATAAGATAATTGTCAAAGTTGTAGCCGCAATAGTCGGCCAGTGCTGAATTCTTATCTTAACAAAAATATTCACGCCCAGAGCCATCATTAGCAACAGCGTAAAATACAAGTAGAGTGATTTTACCATTTCGTCAAACCGGGAGACGAAAACGCCTAAGACCTTGGGAGTCGCCGCTACGCCGCGCCTAATGGGTGTTTGTTCTTGTTCAACCGACGCTGACGGCGTGGTGGCCGTTAAAACACTTTTCATAGTTATTTCTTTTTCAGCCGAAGAAACTGACGGCGCCGGAGCGGTTGTCGGTGTTGGCGTTATTTGATTAGCCGCTGACGGACTGGTGACGGGTGAAATTTTTGGCGATGAGGCCGGTGTTGTCTTTGGAGATAAAACCACCGACGCGCTGGGTTGTGATTTAGCCACAGCAACGGATTTACTGACCGGCCGACTGCCAAAATCAAGCACCGCCAGAGTAGTATCTCGTTCGCCCAGCTGGCCGCTGGCAACCGCAATGCCGATTTCTTTATAATTAGGATTTAAAATATTGTCGCGGTGCGTCGGCGAATTCATCCAGGCCCGAAAAACATCGCTGGTCTCAAAAAAATCCATAGCCAGATTTTCACCGGCGTATTCAAAGTTATAACCGGTCTGCTTTATCCAATACCAAGGCGTGACGCCTGCGGGACTGACGTGCTGAAAATAATCATTAGCGAGCATATCGTTGGCTTTTTGAGAGGCGGCGCTGGTTAGCCGATTGTTTAAAACCAGAGGCGACAAATTCTTTTCTTGCCGCGTTTGGTTAATCAAGGCCAGCAAGTCCTGCGTGGCAATATCGGAAAAAAGATGAGTGCTGGGCAAAATTAATACCGAAACAATAATGCCGATTTTCAAAACCAATAAACCGGCGCCGTACCAAAAAAGGTATTTTGATTCCAGACCCCGAGGCAAGAAATGGTTACCTTCTTCGGGCACCCCAAAAACCCTTAAAACCTCTTTAAGCTTGGGCCACCAGTTGGTGCTGAGTTGATTTTGAGGCAAATTGTTCATATATCAGATTATGCCATAAAATAAATGCTGTGTCAATATTGGGCTTCCCTTTCTTTTTAAACAAAAAACGTTCTTTGGCCTGGACCAAAAAACGCCTTCAGGACTCTTTCGTCGCCGCCCTATGATTGGTTTGCTTACAGCTGATTTAACTTTTCATCAATAACTTTCTTAAAGTCCTCGTAGGGCTGGGCGCCGATAAGCTTTTGTCCGTTAATGAAGAAAGTGGGCGTGGAATCAACTCCCCTGCTACTTCCTTCATTCGTCCAAGCGGTTGATTTATCTATGGTGGCTTGCGCCGCATAACAGCTGTCAAACTTGGTTCCGTCTATGCCAATATTTATCGCAAAATCCCTTAAGTTTTTTTCTTCAGTAATCTGTCCTTGGTGTTCAAAAAGATATGTGTGGTATTCAATAAACTTATTCTGTTCTTGGGCGCAAATGGCCGCCCGTCCCAGTTCCAGCGGCGGGAAAATATAAAAGACAAACTTAACCTTGCCGGATTTAACATAATTATCGTTGATTTGGTCAAAGGTGACCATAGCAAAACTGGCGCAAGCCGGACACAAAAAGTTAGTGTATTCTTCAATTACCACCGGAGCCGCCGGATTACCTAAGCTAATGCCTGGCTGGCTAACCGCGGAGTTTTTGGTGTTGTCGGCTTGATTAACAATAGCGGCTGACGGCGGACGATGTTTGGAATAATACCAACCGCCACCGGCTAAAATTAACGATAAAATTACAGCCGCAATAATGATTTTTTTGTCAGACATAGGATTTTTTTAATTATTCTATAATTAGTTTGCTTATTGTATAAAAACTTTCTTTATTTGTCAAAGGGAAACTTTTGCCGGCTCTTTTGATACTAAAATCTTATATATTTCTCCCAGCAGTCAAAAAGCTCGGCGGTGGCGCGAACATCGGCGGAGCAATAACGGGCAATCTCTTTATACTTGCCTTTTTTAAAATACTCCTGTACTTTGTCTCCGCTCATACCTTCCATTTTAGTGCTTTCCAGACCAAGTGATTTACAATAAAAATCCAAGGGGAAAGTGCGAAAACTGCCATAAAAAGTTAGCTGGTCCATCAAATCAATATGTTCCTCATTGCTGTAGCGATAAGGCATTAAATTACGGGTGGGACGGATTTTTAAGGCAGCCGAACGCAACATGATATAAGGGCAGTCAAATCGGCGGCCGTTGAAAGTGATGAATTGCTCATACCCTTTGATTTCCTGCCAAAAACGCTCCAGAATTTCTTTTTCCGTCAACGCTTCATACTGGATATCGTCCTCCACAAAGGGCTCAACTTTTTGTCCGGGCTCGCCTCGATTCGGCGAAGCGGGCGCTTGAAAATATGTCCGACCTTTGCCGGTATCGGGATTTATTAAACAAATAGCGGCTACTTCGCCCGTAAGGGGCCATAGGCCAAGCTTAGCTTTTTTGTCCTTAGCTTTCTTTTCGTCTTCCGCGTCCTTTAGAACATAATCCTGCGCGTCCTGCGACAATTCGTCAAAATCAACACCAATGGTTTCAATGTCAAAAACTACTCTAGGCATAATTTTTCTATTTATTGCTTAAGGTTATCTTTTTGATTATATCCTCTTGCTGAATTTTTTTCACCACATCCATGCCTGAAATTACCCGACCAAAGACCGTGTGTTTGCCGTCCAAGTGCGGTTGGGCCTGGTCGGTTACAATGAAAAATTGGCTGCCGTTGGTGTTGGGGCCGGAATTAGCCATCGCCAGCATACCGGCTTCCATCTTATGAGAAGTTAGGTCTTGGCGATACTGATAGCCCAAGGCCTGATAGGACTTAATTACCTTTTCCGACAGGCCTAAACTCCAAGGGTTTATTTCGTCTTCAAATTTATAACCCGGCCCGCCTGAGCCATCGCCGTTGGGGTCGCCGCCCTGAATAACAAAACCCGGCACCACGCGATGGAATTTTAGCCCGTTATAAAATCCTTTCTTAATCAAATCCGCGAAATTAGCTGCGGTCTTGGGCGCGTCTTTAGCGAAAAGCTCCAGCTTAATTACACCTCGGTCGGTTTCAATAACTGCAACCTGACCGGCTAGCTTCTCCGGATTAACAGAAAAAGTCGGCGTCATAGAGGGAAAAATTGAAGCAGGGGTGGCTGAAACACTGGGCGTGGCTGTGGGTGTGGGCGTAGATGAAGAGCCAATTTTCCAGTTTAAAAATTTTACTATGGCAAAAATTAAAAATACCAAAACTAACAAACCGACTACCAGACCAATGATTATACTGCGGTTACGCCGTCGCCGTTCCTCGTCTTTTTGCAGGGCGTCAATTTTTTTCTGCTCGCGAATTTTTTTTATCTTCCCCATAAAAGTTAGTAAACCAGCAAACAGGTGAACGAGTTCCCTAGCTTAATAATTGATAGACGGCTACTCCAAATGCCACGGATACGTTAAGCGATTCTTTTTGCCCGCGCATCGGAATAAAAATGACATCGTCACAGCGTCGAAGAATTTCTTTTGATAAACCGCCCACCTCACTGCCCACCACCAGCGCTATGGGAAATTTAGGCCGATATTTAAAGATATTTCTGGCATTTTTGATTTTTTCCAGCGCCACTACATGATAGCCGTCTTTTCTCAGTTTTTCTATCGCCCGCCAGGTTGGCCAAACTCTTTCGTATAGAATTGTCTTTTCCGCTCCCAGCGAGACCTTTAGAAGCTTGGGGTGCGGCGGATGGGCGGAGTAGCCGCCTAAAATAATTTTGGAGATACCCACGCCGTCAGCCGTCCGGAAAATTGACCCTACATTGAAGGCGCTGCGAATAT
>PEUE01000024.1 GCA_002780785.1 Candidatus Portnoybacteria bacterium CG02_land_8_20_14_3_00_45_8 | reverse complement strand
GCGATACTGGTCAGACGGATAAGGCGATAGAGTGGTATGAGAAGCTGCTGAAGTTAACGCCAGATAATCAGGCGGCGAAAGATGACTTGGCAGAACTTAGAAAAAAAACTCAATAACCAAGAAACAATAACCAAACAAATCACAAAATTCAGCATTCAATAATTAAACCGGTTTGAATTTTTAGATTTGGTTATTGTAATTTGTTTGTATCTTGTTTCTTGTGTCTTGATTATTTATGAGGATTCTTTTATCAAAAGCCGACTCTCGTATTTTATGGCTGCTTAAAATTCTGTTGGGTCTTTGTTTGCTGACGCCTTTGCTAATGTCGGCCAGTTTTCTGTTTCCTTATACCAGTCCTAAGGCCTTTGCTTTTCGGATTTTGGTGGAGCTGGCCGCGGTTGGTTATTTTTATTTGGCTTTGAAATATCCGACAAAATTTTTTCCCCCCCTTTTTAAAGGGGGGAGAGGCCTGCCCGCCAGTGCCTACGACATCAGGCGTTGGCAGGCGGGGGGGATTTTAAGTTTATCAGTTTTAGTTTTTTTAATAATCTCATTATTTTCTGCTTTTTTTGGCGCTGATTTTTATACCAGCTTTTGGGGAAATTTGGAGCGGGGAATTGGACTTTTTGGCCTGCTACACTTTATTGTTTTCTTTTTTTTGTTAAGCGCGGTTTTTAGTATTGACAGCGACAAAAACAAAACACCCCCCTTTTTAAAGGGGGGTTGGGGGGGATTTAAAGGCCAAAGTTTTAGTCGCCAGCTAATAATAGTTTCTGTTCTTACCAGCGCCCTAATTTCTCTCCTCGCCATCTGTCAGCATTTTTTTAGTTTGAGCAGTCTTTTGCCCCAGAGCGACCGAGTTTATTCTCTGATCGGCAACGCCGGTATTTTGGGCAGTTATTTAATTTTTAATATTTTTTTGGCGGGGTATTTATTATTAATTAGTTTTCCTTCGACGGGCCCAATGGGCGGAAATAATAAATTGTCTGAACGGAACGCAGTGAAGTCAAAAACCGGAGTTTTCCTTTATTCATTATTCATAATTCTTAATTCTTTTGCCTTGGCGCTCACCGGCACGCGCGGCGCGTGGCTGGGCTTAGCGGTGGGCGTTGTTGTTTTTTTAGTGTTATTAGCGATAACCCCTCTTTTTTACAAAGACCACAAATCTATTCCCCCCTTTTTAAAGGGGGGCGAGGGGGGATTTAAGGAATTTAAAAAATGGCCGATTATCGTTTTGGCCGCGATTTTCATTTTATTCGCTGGGCTTTTTCTCGCCCGAGACACCGCTTTGGTTAAAAATAATTCCGTTTTGTCGCGGGTGGCTTCAATTTCTTTAAAAGACGCTACCATTCAGAGCCGTTTGTTTTTATGGCAGGGAGCACGGCAGGCCTGGCAGGAGAGGCCGTTATTTGGTTTTGGTCCGGAAAATTTCAGTGTGGCGGCCAATAGATATTTTGATCCGCGGCTGGCTGGTCGGGAGGCCTATGGCTTTGACCGGGCGCACAACTTTATTTTTGACTACGGCGTGACTTCGGGGTGGCTGGGCTTGTTGAGTTATTTGGGTCTAATGGTTGTTGCCGGTTGGTATTTATTTAGAATCGCTAAGTGCTGGATAACTCAACGGACATCGGTGATTTTACTTGGTTCGCTCCTGACGGCTTATCTGGTCCAGAACCTGTTTATTTTTGATACCTTTGTTTCCTATTTGATGCTGTTTTTTGTGCTGGCGTTGGTGAGCAACATGTCATTGCGAGCCCCGAGCGAAGCCGAGGGGCATGGCAATCCCGCGGAAAGCGAGACAAACATGAGATTGCCGCGTCGCGCTACTCCGCTTGAGCAGAGTAGCGCTCCTCGCAATGACAATTTTAGTGTTTTTAAAAAAATGGCTTTCTTGTTGGCTGTTATCTGTTTATTGTTTTTTGTCTATTGTTATAATATTAAGCCGATGTTGGCCAGCTACCGCGCCAATCAGATTTTATCGCTGTCGCCGGCTGGCGCAACTAAGGCGAGCCAATTGTTGGCTAGCGCCTTGGCGCTTAAGACCTTTGCCTCGCCGGAGATTGTTTATCAAACGTCAATTGACTACCTTACTAAAATTGACCAAGCGCCGTCCTTGGCTGAGAGTGATGATTTTTATAAAGTTGCCGTGGCGGAATTGAAAAAAGTGATTGCCCGCTCGCCCAGCCAAGCCAGAAATTACGTGGCGCTGGCGTGGCTGGACCTTTATTTTTCCAATCAATATCCCTCAGGGCTTGACGAAGCAATATCTTTAGCCAATAAGATTAAAGAGTTGAGCCCAACCAAAAAAGACGCTTATCTGATTTTGGTCGCTGATTACGCTTTGCGGGGAGACAAGCAACTGGGCGAGCGGGTAGTGGTCGAAGCCCAACAGATTAGCCCGATAATTGGGGAGGACGTGCGGAAATATTGGGAAAAAATAAAATAAAATATTAAAAGAAACAATGGCCAAGAAACAATAACCAAACAATATTTAAATTATCAATAACCAAACGTTTTGAATTTGTAATTTGGTTATTGCGATTTGTTTGTATCTTGTATCTTGGTGATTGAAATTTATTTCCGTGTCCCAAAAACCAATCAAGTCAGCTCAAATGTCTTGGCTGTTGACAATTATTAAAACCGGCCTCTTCGCTTCTTTATTTATGCCGTTGATTGTCAGCGGAACTTTTATCTTCCCTTATATTTTCCCCAAGCAGATTCTCTTCCAAATAGTGGTGGAAATAATTTTTGCGCTGTATCTGTTTTTGGCCTTAAGAGAGCCGACCTATCGGCCGCGTTCCTCCTGGCTTTTTAAGGCGATTTTAATTTATTTTGTGGTGATGGTTTTGTCTTCAGTCTTTGGCGTAAACACTTACCATAGCTTTTGGTCAAACTATGAGCGCATGGCCGGCCTGATTTCGCTGTTTCATTATTTGGGCTTTTTATTTGTAGCAGTCAATGTTTTCAAACGGAAAGAGAACTGGCATACTTTTTTTGATTGCTCGGTTATTGCCAGCGTTCTGGAAGCGCTATTTGGTTTTGCGCAGATGCTCGGCATTTTTGCTTCCAGCGGCGGCGTCCGAATTGACGGCACCATCGGCAACGCTTCGTTTTTGGCCGGCTATCTGTTAATCAATGCGTTTTTTGCTTTCTGGCTTATGTTGGAAAAACGGGATATGGTTTGGCGGTCTTTTTACATTTTTGCCATCGTTATCAATCTGTTTATTATGTATCAGACCCAGACCCGAGGCGCGGTCTTGGCCTTGGTCTTGGGGTTGATTTGTTTAGCAATATTTTTTGTTTTTACTCCCAAAAAATCCATTGATGAGAAGGCGGCTAAGTCAGCGGCGGTTTATAAAAAAATTGGACTGGCCTTGTTGGTCGGTGTTGTTTTGGCAGCGGGGCTAATTTGGCTGGCGCGCGACTCAAGATTTGTCGTCAATAACCCCACCCTTTATCGCGTTACCCATATTTCTCTTCAGGAAACCACTGGACAGACGCGTTTTTTAGCTTGGAAAATGAGCTTACGGGGTTTTGTGGAACGTCCGATTTTTGGCTGGGGGCCGGAAAATTACTACATTTTGTTCAATAAATATTATGACCCCAATCTTTATCCGGTTGAGTCCTGGTTTGACCGAGCGCACAACGCCTACCTTGATATTCTGGTTAACACGGGCTTGGTTGGTATGGCTGGCTATTTGGCAATGATAGGTTTGGCTTTCCGGTATTTATGGCGGGCCTGGCGGCGGGGCAAGATAAATTATTTTACCGCGGCGATTTTTTCGGTGATTCTAATCGCTTACGGCGCGCAAAACTTTTTTGTGTTTGATACCCAAGTTACACTGCTTATGTTTTACGCAATTTTGGCTTTTATTGTTTGGTTGAGTTTTGGGGCGCCAGCCGATAAAGCCGGCCAACCGGTTAAGCCCAATTACGTTTTTAATTTTTTGGTGATGGCCGTAATCTTGCTGGTTATGTATTTTGTTAATATCAAGCCGGCGCTGGCCAGTGTCCGGGGAATTGCCGCGTTGCAGTTTTTTCAGCAAGGGCAAACAGAACAATCGTTAGCCAAATTTAAGGAGGCCTATGACATCGGCACTTTTGGTTTGCCGGAAGTAGCCATGCGGGCGCAAGATATCGCTGTTAAACTGATTGTTGATACCAGCGTGCCCGAACAGACCAGACAGCAATTTGTTGAGACGGCGGTAGACGGCATGAAGCGGGCGCTGGAGAAAGAGCCGCTTAACGCTCGTTTTATGATGATTTTAAGCAGCGTTTATTTATCTTCGGCCAAGCCGACCAATTCTTATTTAGCCGACGCGGATTTGTTGTTGCAAAAAGCGATGGAATTGAGTCCGACCAGACAGGAACTCCATTTTTATGTCGGTCAGTTGCGAATGTTTCAGGGCCGGTTTGATGAGGCGCTGGCTTTGTTTAAAGCCGCGGTTGACTTAAACGATAAGGTGGAATTATCTCACTGGAACTATGGCGTGATAGCCATCGGTCTTAATCATAAGGAACTCGGCGAGGGCGAAATAAAAAGAGCCAGAGAGCTGGGGCATCCTTTTCAGGTAGCGGATATTAAACAGCTTATCAACGCTTATGATAAAACTAGCGATTGGCCCAAGATTATATCTCTTTATCAGGAATGGATACTTCAGACACCCGCCGATGCCGCGCCTTACGCCGGCCTGGCCGCTACCTATGCTCGCTCAGGGGATAAGCAAAAAGCTAAAGAGGCCGCGTTGAAAGCGGTTGAGGTTAATCCGAATTATCAAGCGGAAGCCGAACAATTCATTAAGGGCTTGGGTTTGTGATTTGAGTAGCAAAAAACCGCCCCGCAGCTGCGGGGCGGTTTGGTTTCGGCTGGGCTAGTTCAGATATATTTTTTCCGTCTCTTTTACCATTTTATCCAGAGAGAATTCCTGAATTTTTTGTTTGGCGGCTTGGCTGAATTTGGCGGCCAGCGCGGGATTTTGCAGCAATTCCATTATTTTTTTAGCCAGCATATCTGGATTGCGCGGCAAAACCAAAAAGCCATTCTCTTCGTTTTTTATAAGCTCGGGAAGGCCGCCAACATACGAGGCGACAATCGGCAGGCCAGCGGCCAGGGCCTCCAGGACCGAGTAGCCGAAGCCTTCTTTTAGGGACGGCTGGACGTAGACCTGGAAGGCCGGCAAATATCTGAT
>PEUE01000014.1:3395-5111 GCA_002780785.1 Candidatus Portnoybacteria bacterium CG02_land_8_20_14_3_00_45_8 | reverse complement strand
CTCAAGGTTTTTGAGTGGAGCAGTAATAAAACCGCCAATGGTCTGGGCTTGTTTTTTACGCTGAAAGATCTGGTTCAAGAAAATGTCCGGCTTCAGGAAGAAACAAGCCAGCTTTGGCGAGAGAACACTTCTTTGAAGGCCGCCGCTAGGGAAAATGAGGTCTTGCGTGAACGCTTGATGCTACCTCACGCGCTCACGCAACGCGCGGTTCTGGCCCGGGTGATAGGCCGTTATCCGGAGACCGGCCAGATAATTTTAATTAATAAAGGCGCTGATGATGGCTTGGCGATTGGTTTGGCCGTGGTCACATCCAACGATTTTTTAGTTGGTCGAGTGGTTGAGGCGGGCAGCAATTTTGCTAAAGTTACTTTGATTAATGACAGCAATTCTTCTATTAACGCCATAACCGAGAACTCGCGTCTTAGCGGCGTGGTTAGGGGGGCCCATGGCTTGGAGGTCGCCATGGAAATGATTCCGGTTGATAGTCAGATAAATAATAATGAAGTTGTCTTAACTTCCGGCCTGAACGAAGTGATTCCCGGTGGTCTGATAATTGGTCGGGTAGGCGCGGCGACCAAAAAAGAAAATGATATTTGGCAACGGGCAGTGATTGAACCGGCAGCAAATTTAAAAAAGCTGGAGCAGGTTTTTATCGTTTTACCCCGTTAGAGATTTTGAAAAAATTTCTTGGGGTAAAACAGAATAATCAAAAATCTCTAACGGAGTTTACCCGTAAAGTAAATGAAGATATTTTTAGTAATCATTATTTCCTTCTTGGCGGTGGCGGCGCAATTGACGCTTTTGCCCCGACTGGCCATTTTGGGTGTGGCGCCGAATCTGGTGTTGGCGGCAACTATTGCCTGGGCTATTTTTAGAAAAGACCAGAAGAGCGATTGGTGGGTGTTGGTGCCGGTGTTGTGGCTGGATATTTTAGCCGGCCGGCCCTTTGGTTTGTTAACCTTGAGCGTTTGGCTGGTTTTTAATTTAATTAGTTGGCTAGCCGGATTTTTGCTAAGAAAGAGCGAGATAATTTCTCTAGTGGCGTTGTCTTTTTTGGGCTGTTTGTCATTTTTTGTTATTTTTTACGGACTGACACAGCTGGCGAGCTCTTTTGGTTTGGCGGCCGCGCCGGCGATTCGGTCTGATCTTTGGCCGGTGACGCTAATCGGGACAACCTACGACGCTTTAGCGGGGCTGGCCACGTTGTGGCTAATTAAAAAAAGTTATCCGTGGCTGCTCAAAATCAATGGATAGATTGCCTAATTTTAAAAAAGAATTAGCCCGGCTTCGCCTCAGACGAACTTTTAAGGAGTCCATTGAGCCGGAAGAAATATTGCTGGACGCGACTAAGGCGCCGGAGCTTGAAGAACAGAAAATTGAGGTACCGATTAAGCCCAGAACATTTAAGACCTTTTTAGGTTTAATTATCGGCGCCCTTTTGATTTTAGCCGGTCAAGCCGCTTACTTGCAGATTGTTAGGGGCAGTCAATATCAGCTTTTGGCCGAACGCAACCGCACGCGCAGTTGGCCGATTTTTGCTTCGCGCGGCATTATCTACGATCGTTATTTAACGCAGCTGGTTTATAATGCTCCCAGTTTTGATTTAGTGGTGACCGAACAGGATTTGCCACGAGCCTTAGCGGATCGGCAAGCAGCGGTGACGGCAGTGTCTAAAGTCCTGGGCATGCCGCTAAACGATACTTGGGAACAATTAGA
>PEUE01000014.1:0-3387 GCA_002780785.1 Candidatus Portnoybacteria bacterium CG02_land_8_20_14_3_00_45_8 | reverse complement strand
ATTTCAAAAACAATCCGACGGCCACAATAGCCAGTAGTTTATCCCACGAAAAACTCTTGGCGCTGGAGTCCCGTTTGCCCGAGCTCATCGGCTGGCGTCTGGAAAAAAACATTACTCGTCAGTACGTGGACGGTTCATATTTTTCGCACATTTTGGGTTATTTAGGGAAACTGGACGCGACGGACAAGGAAAAGAACCCGGATTATTTTTTAACTGAAAAAATCGGCAAGCAGGGTCTAGAAATGTTCTATGAAAAAATTCTGCGGGGGCAACCCGGTCAGCATTTAATAGAAGTGGATGCGTTGGGTAAGTTTAAAAGAGAAGCAACGGAAGAGCAGCCGCAGGATGGTCAGGGTCTGATTTTAGGGCTGGATGCCGGCTTGCAGCGACGGCTTTACGAAGGCCTGGAGAAAACTTTGCGGGGTATGAAATTAAAACGGGCCGCGGCCGTGGCACTGGACCCGCAGAGTGGTAGCGTGCTGGCGATGGTGAGCTGGCCGAGTTTTGATAATAATCTTTTTTCTCAAGATCTGGCGATTAAGGATTATGAGCAATTGGTCAACGATCCGGCTCAGCCGCTTTTTAATCGGGTGGTTTCCGGCCAGTACGCTCCCGGTTCAACCGCTAAGCCCTTGATTGCTTCGGCAGCGCTGCAAGAGGGAGTGGTTACGCCGACTACCAAAATTTTTGATTCGGGCGAGTTGACCTTGGTTAATCAGTATAATCCCGAAATAGTTTACCATTTTAGCGACTGGAAAGCCCACGGGGTGGTGGATATGTATTCGGCCATTGCCCAGTCCTGCGACGTTTATTTCTATACAATCGGCGGGGGCTATGGTAAAATAGAGGGGTTGGGAATTGAACGATTAGCTAAATATTTTAAACTTTTCGGCTTTAGCAGTTCCTTGGGCGTTGATTTGCCGGGAGAAAACGGGGGACTAGTGCCCAGCAGCGATTGGAAAGAAAAAACCAAGCAAGAACAATGGTATACGGGAGACACCTATCACTTGGCGATCGGCCAAGGAGATTTATTGGTTACTCCTTTGCAGTTGGCGGCGGCCACGGCGGCGGTGGTAAATGGCGGACGTTTGTTCAGTCCGCACTTGGTTGATAAAATAATCGATTCTGATAAAAACGTTATCAAGACCTTGTCGCCCAAAATATTGCAGCAGGGCTTTATTGATGAAAAAAATCTGGCCGTTGTAAAAGAGGGGATGCGCCAAGCCGTCACTCGGGGCTCGGCGCGTCTGCTTAATAATTTACCCGTGGCCGTTGGCGCCAAGACCGGCACAGCCCAAGTGGCTGGACAAGCCAATTCTAACGCCTGGGTAACCGCCTTTGCTCCTTTTGATAATCCGAAAATTATTTTGGCGGTGCTGGTGGAGAATGCCGGCGAGGGCAGCGTGGTGGCGGCGCCAGTGGCCAACGAAGCCCTAAGTTGGTATTTTTCTAATCGGAGCGCCAAGTAAAATTAATCAATAAACAATTAAATATCAATCTCATGCCCCAGTATCTTAGTCAGGAAGGTTATGAACAACATAAGCAGGAGCTAGAAGATTTAAAATTTAAACGGCAAGATATTGCCAATCGTCTGGAAGAGGCCAAGTCGTTAGGTGACTTGTCGGAAAACCAAGAATATATTTCTGCCAAAGAGGCGCAGGCCTTCAATGAAGGAAAAATTTTGGAGCTGGAACAATTATTGCGCGAGGCACAGGTGATTGAAAAAAACCGCCAGTATTCCAGCGTTCAGGTGGGGGCTTCGGTTGAAGCGCAGGGCAACGGCAAAAAACAGACCTTTGTTATAGTGGGGTCGGAAGAAGCCGACCCGGCGCAGGGTAAAATTTCTAATGAGTCGCCGCTGGGCAAGGCCTTTTTAGGGCATAAAGTCGGCGAGACCGTTGAGGTTAGCGTTCCCGCCGGCCAAGTTAAGTATAAAATTATTTCTATAGATTAAAATTATGTCTCTGGAAAAAATCAGAGAAGACCGGTTAGAAAAACTCAATAATCTGAAGGCCGCCGGAATTGATGTTTATCCGGCCAAAGCGACACGTCAGCGTCAGTTGATTGGCGCGGCTTTGGAAAATTTTGATGATTGGGCGCGGCAAAAAAAAGAGATTTGTCTAATCGGCCGGCTGCGCTTAATTCGTGTTCACGGCGGTTCAACCTTTGCAAACCTGGAAGATATTTCCGGCCAAATTCAGATTTATTTTAAAGAAGACCAGCTGGGCAAAAAGGACTACGCGCTACTGATTGATAATTTTGACATGGGGGATTTCGTGGAGGTAGCCGGGGAGCTGTTCCAGACGCAAAAAGGCGAGCGTACTTTGCTGGTTAAAAAATACAGAATGCTGGCCAAGGCCTTAAGCCAGCTGCCGGATAAGTGGCATGGTTTGCAGGACGTGGAAGAGCGGTTCCGCCGCCGGTATCTGGACCTATTAATGAACAAAGAAACCAAAGTCCGGTTTAAAACGCGCAGTGAAATTATTAAAAATATCCGAAAATTTTTGGAAGAGCAGGGCTTTATGGAAGTGGAGACGCCGATTCTTCAAACTTTGCCCGGCGGTGCGCTGGCCAAACCCTTTGAGACCCACTTAAATGCGCTGGATATGGATTTATATTTACGGGTGGCGCCGGAATTATATCTGAAACGATTATTGGTGGGCGGGTTTGAAAAGGTCTATGAACTGGGTCGATGTTTTCGCAATGAGGGCATGGATAAATCCCACAACCCGGATTTTACGATGCTGGAATTTTATTGGGCCTACGCCAATTACGAGCAGTTGATGGAATTAACCGAGGAGCTGTTTGAGTTTTTGGTGCCGGAGCTGGAAATAGAATATCAGGGCAATAAAATTAATTTGACGCCGCCTTTCAAGCGAATCACAATGAGAGATTTGCTTTTGCGTGAGTTTGGCATTGATATTGATAAGGTGGGCGAAAAAGAGATTTTGGCGGAGCTGGCAAAGCAAAAGATGAAGCCGGAAGACGGCAAACATTGTCGAGCGATAGATACGCTTTTTAAAGTAGTCCGGCCAAAATTAAATGAACCAACTTTCGTTATTGACCATCCGTTAGAAATGTCTCCGTTGGCCAAGGAAAAGTTAGACGCCGGTTTTAAAAAACACTACGCTGAACGCTTTCAGTTGATTGTTGGCGGCGTGGAGATAGTTAATGCTTATACCGAGCTAAACGATCCGCAGGAGCAGGCCAGGCGTATGAAAGAACAAATTGATTTGCACGGAGAGGATGTGCGTTACGACCAGGATTTTATTGAGGCCTTGGAATATGGTATGCCGTCGGCCGCCGGCTGGGGCTTGGGCGTTGACCGATTGGTGATGTTATTGACCGACGCGCCGAGTTTACGGGAAGTAATTTTGTTTCCGGCGA
>PEUE01000060.1 GCA_002780785.1 Candidatus Portnoybacteria bacterium CG02_land_8_20_14_3_00_45_8 | reverse complement strand
GGAAGGCAATATTTCTTTAAATCAATTTATCCTGCGCGCTGTCTAGGTATTTAAGCCCTAGATGTTCATAGGCCACGCGGGTGGCGGTGCGGCCGCATTAAATCGCAAATTCAAACGTTTTTACTTCATTTTTTAATATTTTAGCCAGTTTCTCCTTTTCTGTTTCCAAATCAAAATGGGACTGCAGATTAAGCCAGAATTGCGGTGAAGTATTAAAATATTTTCCCAGACGAAGAGCTGTATTCGTGGAAATAGCGCGCAGACTGTGCACAATTTCGTTGATTCGGCGCGGAGCAACCCCAATATCCTTAGCCAGGCGGTACTGGCTGATTTCAAGGGGGGCTAAAAATTCTTCCATTAATATTTCTCCCGGATGAATCGGTTTAATTTTTTTAGTCATATAATTATTAATGATAGTTAATGATTTCTACCTCATAAGCATCTTGCCGATGCCATTTAAAGCAGATCCGCCACTGATCATTGATGCGAATACTATATTGTCCTTTTCTTCGGCCCTTTAATTTTTCTAAGCGATTAGCCGGCGGTATTCGCAGGTCGTTTATTGAATTGGCGGCGGCCACCATCCATAATTTGCGCATAGCCGTTCTTTGAATTGAAGAGGGGAGAATAAAGGAGGTGTCCCTATTGAATATTTTTTGTGTTTCTTTACATTTAAAGCTTTTAATCATGAGCCATTGTTATAGTAACGCGGCACAATAATATTGTCAAGCGTTATTAGTTGTCGGTAGAATAGGCGATTCTTAAATTAATTAATTAACTTATCCTGCGCGCTGTCTAGGTATTTAAGCCCTAGATGTTCATAGGCCACGCGAGTGGCGGTGCGGCCGCGAGGGGTGCGGCCAATAAAGCCAAGCTGCATTAAGTAGGGCTCGTAAATATCTTCAATGGTATCTTGCTCTTCGTTGGTGGCGGCCGCTAGGGCTTGCAAACCAACCGGTCCGCCGTCAAACTTTTCAATAATCGCTTTTAAAATTTGCCGGTCAATTGGTTCCAGTCCCAGCGAATCAACTTCCAGCATTTCTAAGGCCTCGCGCGTGATGGGGCCGGTGATTTTGCCTTGTCCTCGAACTTGGGCATAGTCGCGCACTCGTTTGAGCAAGCGGTTAGCCACGCGGGGCGTGAAGCGGGCGGATTGGGAGATGAGCTCGGTGCCTTCCTGGTCTGCTTGAATATTTAAGATTCTGGCGGAGCGATTAAGGATTTTAGCAATATCGGCCAGTTGATAAAAATCCAGCCGGAAAGTTATGCCAAAACGCGAGCGCAGGGGAGAGGATAATAAGCTCGGGCGGGTGGTGGCGGCAATTAAAGTAAAGTGAGGCAAGTCTAATTGCAAGGTTCTAGCCGAGGGGCCTTTGCCGATCACAATGTCCAATTTAAAATCCTCCATCGCCGGATAGAGGACTTCTTCAATGAGTTTATTTAAGCGGTGGGCTTCGTCAATAAACAGGACATCACCTTCGCTTAAGTTTGTCAAAATTGACCCGAGGTCTCCAACTCTTTCAATAGCCGGGCCAGAGGTCACTTTAATGCCCACGCCCATCTCCGAGGCGATAATATGAGCCAGGGTGGTCTTACCCAAGCCCGCTGCCCCGCAGAGCAAGACGTGCTCAATGGGCTCTTTCCTTTGGCGGGCTGCTTCAATGAGGATTTTGAGGTTTTCTTTGACCTTATTTTGACCCTGATATTCGCTTAGCTTTCGGGGTCGCAGGGTGGCGTCCAAGCCAAAATCTTCAATGGTTGGTTGGGGGTTAGTTAGCATATTTTTCTACTTCTCCTCCCTTTATAAAGGCCTGCCCGCCAACAGCCAAAGTGATTACTTGATAAATAGATAAACATCTTCTAAGTTTGCTTTTGCGGTCTTATCGTCTAATCAATGTCGGCTTTGGCAGGGCGGGGTGGAGCTCTTGACAAGGTTAAGAAATCGTGATAACATCACCTCTTCGTGATAAGTACCCAGTTTTTTCTAAAAACTCTCTTTAATCTGTAGGCGAAAAGGTCTTTATAATTCAAATTTTGGCCTTGGCGGGATTTTGTTCAATTTAAGGAAGATTTGGCTTCGGCTGGATTTCTCCTAGGCAAAATCTTTAGCCTTCTCCCCAGAGGGAAGGACTTTGCCTACAGATTAAGGAGAGTTTTTGTTTGCGAATGTTTATCGGTCGCCGACAATATTATCAAGCTCTTCAAAAGTGGTGACGCCTTGTAAAATTTTAATTACCCCGTCCTGATACATAGAAATAAAACCGCTTTGTTTGGCTTGCTCCAGCACTTCGGCGTGAGAGGGCGATTTGGCAATAATTTTTTCCATCGCCGCGTCAATGTGGATTATTTCATAAACGCCAACGCGGCCTTTGTAGCCGGTTTTTGAGCACTTATCACAACCCTGGCCGCGGACTAGTTTGCAGCCCTTACTGATATCCGGCACAGCCACTTCTTTGGGCAAGCCCGTCAGGGCTTTTTTTATTTTCTCTTTTTCTTCGGCCGATGGCGCGTACTCTTCTTTGCACTCTTTGCAAACTCGGCGCAGCAGGCGCTGGGCCATCACGTCAATCAGCGCCGCCGAAAGAATGGTGGGGTTGGCGCCCATATCAATAAAACGGGGAATGGCGCCGGCCGCGTCATTGGTGTGGAGAGTGGAAAAAACAATGTGGCCGGTCAGGGCCGCGTGAATGGCGGTTTCGGCGGTCTCTTGGTCGCGGATTTCGCCCACCAGCACCACATCCGGGTCTTGACGCAATATCGCGCGCAAACCCAAAGCAAAGGTGTAGCCCTGTTCACTTTCAACTTGCGTCTGGGTCACGCCGGCTAAGTGATATTCAATCGGGTCTTCCAGCGTGATTATTTTCAAATCGGGGCTGGTGATTTCTTTCAAGAAAGCGTAAAGCGCGGTGGTCTTGCCCGAGCCCGTCGGGCCGGTGGTGATAATCATGCCGTTGGGCCGGTCAATTTCTTTTAGTAAAAACTGGTAGGCATCTTCACGAAAACCGAGGTCCTTAATGCTTAAGCTGATATTTTTGGGGTCCAGAATTCTCATCACGATATTTTCGCCGTAAGGTCCGGGAATAATGGAAACGCGAACTTCCACATCATAGTCCTTAATGCGGATAGAAAAACGGCCGTCTTGGGCCTTATCGCGAACATTCAGTACCATGCTGGATAAAAGTTTGATTCGGGATAGGATTAAGTTGTAGGTCTTAATAGAAAAAATAGCGCTGTCGTGCAAAATGCCGTCTACTCGGAAGCGCAGCAGTCCGCCCGTTTCCTTACTTTCAAAGTGGAGGTCGGAGGCCCCGTTTTGCAAAGAGCCGGCAATAATCACTTCCAGCAGATGGGTAGGTTCGTCCTGGCTCATGCCTTCAACTTTCTTTTTAATGTCGTCCAGACCCTTGAGCTCTTCTTGATATTTTTTAAGCAGCTCTTCGGTTATTTCCACTCGGCCGGAAATTTCCTTTTTTTGTTTTTCCAGGCCCTTATAGCGGTCAAGGGCCTTGGTTAAGCTGTGGGGTGAAGTGATAAATAAAGAAAAAGAAAAACCCTGCCTGGTTAAGCCGTCCAAAGCGGCTTGGGTCGCAGGGTGCTGGGGATCGCGCAAAGCAATTTTTAATTTATTGTCGGACCTTTGAATGACGGCTACCTTTCCGGCGCGAGCGTCCTTTTCATCAAGCATCATTAAGGCGTCGGTCTGAATAGGCAGAGTCAGCAAATTAACGTAGGGCAACTTTAACTTAACGGCCAATTCCTTGGCCCGCTGTTCTTCCTCTATTCGCTTGATTTCGGTTATTGTCTCATCAAGCTTTTCTTCAAGCGCCGGCTTCTTTTTTGGTGCGGCCATAAAGAAAGTATGAGAATATTTAAATTCTTTTACAATTCTAAGCTATTTAAAGGAATTTAGCAAGGCGCTGATTGTCTGTCGGCTGGCGGAAAAGTCGCTGCTTGGCAGGCGCAGCAGAAGTTTGCCATTTTTTATGGCGCCGCCCAGCTCCAGAGTTAGCTTTTGCAGATTTTCCAGTTGTCGTCCTTGAGCCATAGTCCAGAGCAGGCCGCTGTTATCCGGCCAGAAGATAAAACAAAAATTAAGCTGGGGCAGGAGCTCCATTGTCTCTTCTAAAATAAAAGGTAAGTCCTTGTCGGAGGTGCCGGTGGCGGCAAAGTCCTCCGGCGCGATATAAAGCCAGGCGGTTTTTAATTCCTCGTTATGGTCCAACTTGCCCAATAAGCGACCCCAGAGTTTGAGCCGATTTAGCGGTTTAGTCTTGAAAAGAGACCGGACAATTTTTTCCTGCTGCGCGCCTTGAGTAATTAACAGGGAAGCCAGATTTAGCGCCTGCGGCGTGGTTTTACTATTTTGAAAGCTGTGAGTTTTAACAATTAGGCCGGTTAGCAAAGCCGTGGCGGTTTCCTCGTTGATAGCTTGTCCTAAGCCGTCAATTAATCGACTGACAATTTCAGCGCAGGCGGCGGCCGTGGGTTCAACTAAATTGACTTCGCCAAAATATTCATTGGCCGCTTGGTGGTCAATGTTTAAAATCGGTTTGTTAAAAAAAAGTTCAGTGTGGGCTTCAAAAATTAATCCTAGTGATTCCATGTCCGGCGCGTCTAGGGTGATAATTAAATCGTAATAAAAAGCTCCGGGTTCCAGTTTGATATCGCGTTCTTCAATTTTTTGCGGCGTGGATAAAAATATTTTTAAGGTTTGGCTGCCGGTTTCGTAGCGAAGCCGTGAAATTTTATTCTGCGAGGTGTCAATGTTGATAATAAAATCACGCCAGGGCGCGAGCTTGTTTTTAACTCGGCTGGGGTCGGCCAAAAAGAGCAATTGCTCGGGCAACGGCTCTTGGGCCACGATTTCCACTTTTTTGCCGAGCGCCTTAAGCGTGTTGGCCAGCGCCAGCGCCGAACCAAGAGAGTCGCCGTTCAGCGATTCGGGTAGAGCGATTAAAATGTTTTTGCTTTTTTGGAGGAGGTCAATGGCTTGTTGGGAAGGGGAAAGCATAATGAAAAATTATTAATGCCTAACGCATAATTTATGAAATTCGTTATTCATTAATCATTAGGCGTTATTCGTTAAAAGGTTATGTTAATGTAGCTTAAGAAAGAAAGGGGGTCAACCCCTTGACAAACGCTGTATTTTTGGTATAATTGTATATTCGG
>PEUE01000018.1:4149-5181 GCA_002780785.1 Candidatus Portnoybacteria bacterium CG02_land_8_20_14_3_00_45_8 | reverse complement strand
AGAATTAAAAATTGAATTCGTGTAATTTTCCTCTCTTTTTGTAAAGAGGGGTAAGGGAGATTTAAAGTGAAGAATCTCCTGCGAATGTGAGATTACACCCCCGCCTCCGTTTTTAATTATCTCGCGGCCAAAAAGCCAGAAGTATGAAGATAAAACTATTTATGAAAAATCATTTAAAAAATAAGACAAGCAAGAAAATAATTAGACATAGTGTAAAGGGCTCTCTTGTAAAAGGGTATCTCGAGAAAAAAGACAGAAAGGGATTTGAACTTCTTTTGCCCCGGTATAAAGAAGTTATAGGAGATAGCTCAGGGATTTACGCTCTCTATAAAGATAAAAAAATATATTATGTCGGTATCACTGAAAATCTATTATGGAGAGTCGGTCGTCATACTAAAGACAAACATAAAAATCGTTGGAATAAAGTCAGTTTTTTCGTGATAGACAAACATAGATACAGCAAAGATATAGAAACAGTTATCTTAAGAATATCCGGACCAAGAGGCAATGGTACAAGAGGAAAGCTTGAGAAACATTATGAACTCCAAGATAAGCTAAACAAAATAAGAAGAGAAATGAAGGACTTGCTCAAAAGAGTATAATAATATTGTGCGACGTAATGGGGTACAATACGAATAAATCTAATAAATACGCTTATGCGTAAAATAACCCTTATATTGGCCGTTATGGCCTTAGCAATCGCTCCCAAGGGCCTTATTTTGGCCCAAGAAGCAAGTTCCAGCTCCAATCAGGTAGAATTACCGGATTTGACTAAAATGCTGCCGGAAAGCCCTTTAGACAACCTGATGAATAAGTGGCTCGGGGGAGGCACAATTAAGGAAAAGGTCCAAGAAGGCATGACTAAGGCCCAACAGGAGCTGGAAGCCCTGCCGGGCAAGGCCCTGGACAAGACCCAGAAGGCCGCCCAGACCCAGCTTGAGACCCAGGCCCAGAAAGCCGCCCAAGGGGTCCAGAAAAAGACCGAGGGATATGTTGGCAGGGTAGTACAAAATATAAAAACAAAAATTTCTG
>PEUE01000018.1:3963-4105 GCA_002780785.1 Candidatus Portnoybacteria bacterium CG02_land_8_20_14_3_00_45_8 | reverse complement strand
AAGAAGACACCGACCTACTAAAACTTAAAAACGAGACAGGCGAGGGGCTTATGAAACGAGCTCCTTTGTTTTACTCAATACAACGTCGCAAAAGGAATGTTGTGCGACGTTGTATCAAGCGCACTTGACATATCCCCTAAAG
>PEUE01000018.1:0-3937 GCA_002780785.1 Candidatus Portnoybacteria bacterium CG02_land_8_20_14_3_00_45_8 | reverse complement strand
TCCCCAAACCTTGATAGATAAATATTTAAATAAAAATATAAATAATTTTATAAAATTATTTATATTTTTATTTTGTAATTTATAATTTTGATTTTGTCATCTCGCCGCCAAGCACAGCCACCCCCTCCCCCAGACACCCCTCTCGCGCCTTTTTGCCTGTCTTTGAATGGGGCTGGGGTTAATGGTAAACTATACCTATGAGAATCTCTTATTCGGCGCTGGAAACATTCAAGCGCTGTCCGCTCAAGTTTAAATTCGGCTACGTAGATAAAATCAAAACTCCTAAAAGAAAGGAAGCGATTTTTGGCACTCTTTTGCATAGCGCCTTAAAAATTCTGCACGAGCCGGGATTGATGATTCCCACCGAGGAGGAAATTTTAAAATATATCTCCGACAATTGGGACGCTAAGATTTATACTGACGAACAGGAAAGCGCCCTGGCTTTTGCTCAAGCGATTAAAATAATGAAGGACTACTATGCCAAGAATTATCCTTCGCAATTTAACGTGGTGGCGTTAGAGACGCTCTTTGAAGCACCCATCCAGATTGGTCAGGACTTACATTTGATTACCGGCAAAATTGACCGCATAGATAAAACGCCCGAGGGGCTGTTTGAAGTGATAGATTACAAAACCAGCAAGAAAATGCCTTCCCAGCAAGCAGTAGACAAGGACTTACAGCTCTCTATTTATCATCTGGGCGTGGCTAACCGCTGGCCGTCTTTGGCTAAAGAACGGCGGCCGATAAAGGTCTCGCTCTATTATCTAAGGCACGGCGAGAAGCTTTCCAGCGCCCGCACTGCCCGGGACCTGGAAGCAATCACCGAGGAAGCGATTAAGAGTATAGAAACCATTAAGCAAGCCCAGCAAGCCGTCAAATTTGACGCCACACCCAATCCCCTGTGCGACTGGTGCGAATACCAGCGGCTCTGTCCCTTTTTCAAACATAAGTTCAAAGAAGTAAAATTATTTTTCAACGACCAGGATGTAAAAGCGCTGATTGGTGAATACACTAAATTAAAAGACGAAGTGGACGAACGCGATAAGCGCCTGAGCGCCATAAAAGCGGACTTGAGCAAGTTTATGGACCAGGAAGGCATGGAACGGCTGTTTGGCGAAGACGGCTATATCACCCGCTCGGCTATCCAGCGCTTTAAATACGATAGTGAAACATTACGGACGATTTTGGAGCCGCTGGGCCGGTGGCAGGATGTGCTGAAAGTTGATGATATGAAACTAAAAAAGGTGGCCAAAGAATTGCCACCCGATAAGCGAGCCAAAATTGCCGAAGCGCGACAGGTTGATAAAGAATATAAAACCCTGGCGTTAAAAAAAACCACCAAGAAAAAATAACCTCTGACATTCTCACATTCTTGAGAATGTCAGAATGTTTACTTGGATTGGTATCCCGCCGGCGCTTTATTGGTAATGCAAGCACAGGGAGAATAACCAGCCGCTTTTGCCTCTTTTTCGGAATTAAACCAAATTTTATTGGCTTCTTTTATCTTCTCTCCATAAGAGCACCACGGCCAATGATATTTGGTGCCGCCGCGACTGGCCACGAAAAGTCCCCTGGCAGAGACCTGGCTACCTTGAGGCGCCACAGCTGACTCCCCCGTCGGAGTAGCAAGCGTCTGTGAAACACTGCCTAAAAGATTAACGGAACTGGGAGCGTTTGATTCATCAATTATAATTGGATTACGAACAATTTCCGGCGCAGTCAGCCGTCCCGCCCCAAAAGCAATTCCAGCCACTAAAATAAAGCCGAGCACTAAGGCGATATCGGCCTGATTACGCCGAGCCCACTCCCCTATTTGAGATAGATTTATCGTTGACATTTAATTTTTTATTTGCTATACTGCTTTTGTTAGTTTTTAGTTTTTCATTCTTAATTTTTCACTTGAAATATGGCGCATACAAAAGCAGCGGGTTCTACGGCCTTAGGCCGAGATTCACTTCCTAAATATCTTGGCGTTAAACTCTTTGCGGGTCAACCCGCCAAACCAGGCAGTGTTATTATCCGTCAGCGCGGGACCAAATTCGTTCCGGGTAAAAATGTTAGGCGTGGTTCAGACGACACCCTTTACGCTATCGCCAAAGGCGTGATTAAGTTTACCACTAAAAAAATTACCAGTTTTACCGGCGCGCAAAAAATAAAGAAAGTTGTTAGCGTGGTGCCGGTAAAATAATTTTCCAGTTTTTTAAAAAATCAGGAAGGGAACTAAATAAAATGTTAGTCCTCTTTTTTATTTTCAAGCGAGTGAGTGAAATGTCCCGCAGCTGCGGGGCTCTGGCTGGGTAAAAACCCTTTATTTGAACGCCGCTTTTATAAATTCCCTAAATAGCGGATGCGGAATGAGCGGCCGAGATTTAAATTCCGGATGAAATTGTACGGCCACAAAAAACGGATGGTTTTTTAATTCAATAATCTCCACTAAATCGCGCTCGGGGTTAACGCCCGAAACAACTAGCCCGTTTTTAACTAGTAAATCGCGGTACTCATTATTTAATTCATAACGATGGCGATGACGTTCGGATATCAATTCCCGACCACGGCCATAGGCCTTAGCCGCCTTAGTGCCGGAAATTAAACGGCAATAATAAGCGCCTAGACGCATCGTGCCGCCGTAGCGATTTTTTTTCAATAACGCTTTCTGCTCCAACATCAAATCAATAATGGGGTAAGGCGTATCTTTATTGATTTCCGTTGAGTGGGCATTTTTTAAACCGCAAACATTGCGCGCAAACTCAACACAAGCCAGTTGCATGCCATAGCACAAACCCAGATACGGAATTTTATTTTTGCGGCAAAATTCAATGGCTTTGATTTTTCCCTCAACGCCGCGCAAACCGAAACCACCCGGCACAATAATGCCGTCATATTTTTTAAGTTGCGCCAGCGTTCCGGGATTTTTTTCATATTCTTCCGCATTCAACCAGTCAATCACCGGCCGGCGCTTATGGAAAAAAGCGGCGTGCTTAATGGCTTCAATCACCGAAAGATAAGCGTCGGACAACGTAAAGTCACCCGTGCCAAAATACTTGCCCACAATCCCGATTTTAACCGGCTGAGTGGCCGTTTTAACAATCAAAGTCATTTTGCGCCAATCGTTAAGATTGGTCTTCTTGGCCTTAACGCCAAGTTTTTTCAAAATTAAATCGCTTAATTTATCTCTTTCAAAATTGAGCGGCACCTCGTATATCGTTTCAATATCGGGCGCTGAAATCACGTCTTCCTGGCGAACGTTGCAGTTGAAAGCGATTTTCTCTTTTCTCTTGCTATCTAATGGAGCGCTGGAACGCGCTAAAATTATATCGGGCTGAATGCCGGCTGAGTTTAAAGTCCGCACAGCGTATTGCGTCGGCTTGGTCTTCATCTCGCCAATTTTACTGGGCACCGGCAAATAACTTACCAGCACGAATAAAACATCTTTGGGTTTTTTTAGCTTAAGCATCCGGGCCGCTTCCAGAAATAAAACGTTCTGATATTCCCCCACCGTGCCGCCAATTTCAATAGTAATAAAATCGGCCTTGGCTTTTTTTAACGCTTTATCAATGCGCTCAATCACTTCCAGAGGAATATGCGGCACCACTTCCACGCACCGCCCGCCATAACCCATATTGCGCTCCCGATGAATAACCGACTCATAAACACTGCCAGTGGTCATATAATTTATGGCCGGCAAGTTAATATCCAAAAACCGCTCATAATTCCCCATATCCTGGTCACACTCTATTCCCTCGTCCAAAACAAAAACCTCACCGTGTTCAGTGGGATTCATAGTGCCCGCGTCAACATTTACATACGGGTCTATTTTTATGGCTGTGACGGCAAAACCGCGCGACTGAATTAGCTTACCGATGGAAGCGGTGGCCACTCCTTTGCCGACGCCCGACATCACACCGCCGGCAACAAAAATATATTTAGCCATACCAGA
>PEUE01000027.1:1996-5135 GCA_002780785.1 Candidatus Portnoybacteria bacterium CG02_land_8_20_14_3_00_45_8 | reverse complement strand
GATTTAGCCATTTTGGACACAAACCTTTTTATGTTCAAGATTATCATTAATCCCGCTAAAATTAAAAATCCAGAAAAAATGTCTTGAGAATTAATTTTTCCGGTACTTATTGCGGTTAATAAAGTTGTTATAGACGAGCCCAGCATTAAAATGGCGGCGGCGACCGAAACCGGAACGTATTTTAATCCATTGTACCAGGTTAGGTTGTAGCCGAAAAGTAAGATAGCGGTTATCGCGACCCATCCTATCTGCGCCGAGCCAAGCGTAAAAACGCGCGACATTTGACCGCTGAATAATAAAAAGACGGCAATGAAAATTGAGCCAAAAAACATCCGCGCGCCAGCCACAATGTTGCCGGGCAGATTTTTTAATGTGTATTTTGAAATCACATTTTCAACCGCCCAAAGAAGTGTTGCCGCCAAGACCAACAAGTCCCCGCGTCCGAACGATAAACTCAGGCCTTTGAGCATTAAAAAATTGGCAGCCAGCAATAACACGGCTCCAGCCAAGAAGTTCTTACTCATTTTTTCTTTAAGAAATACCAGAGCCAAGATGGCTACATAAAGAAACATTGTTTTTTGAATAAACGAACCCTGCGCCGCGCTGATAAGCGCCAGTCCCTTAAAAAACAGCAAAAAGGGAATACCGCCGCCGATTAAACCGATAAGAAGTAGTAATCCCCATTGCTTCCGGCTGAGCTTACGCAATAGAGAGCGTTCTTTTGCGGCGAAAATAAGACAGATAAAGAGCATTGCCACCAGGGTGTTTTTCAAGAAAGCGAAAACATACGGATTGTTTATCGCCACCCCGTATTTGTTTATAAATATCGAAAAGCCGGAAATTATGGCCGTACTAAAAACTAACAATAATCCTTTGTTCATATAAGCATACAAACATATAAACATCTAAGCATAAAAACAAATTTTGTTAATATGTTTAAATGTTAAGATGTTAAAATGATTTGATTAATATCACGGGCTTGCTTGGGGGTAATTTTTCTGATGATGATGCTGTTTTGCGTCAGCACCCAATCCCCTTTTTTGACTTTAACCAGAGAACCAACCGATTCAATTTTTTTGCCAGAGCGAACTTTTATTAAGTCGTTTTTGATAGCAATTATTTGTTTGGGAATAGTTAGACACATGCGCTTCGCTAAATTTAAAATTTAAAAATCAAAACGCCGTGCCCGCCGATAACCAAAGCTGATTACTGGGAATACTCTTGAATTATGCTCTAAGTTCGCGTTAAATATATTCCAGCTAATCATTAATCGGCTTTGGCAGGCGGGTAAAATTTTGGTATTCCGCCTTCGGCGGAATGATTTTATCATTTTTAATTGTCGTTTTGCATTTTGATTTTTACACTTTTAGATAGCCCCAGGGATATCTTTTATCTGCGAATAGTTAAATACCGGGCCGTCTTTGCAAGTATAATATGGCCCTACGCCGCAGTGTTGGCACACGCCCACTCCGCAGTGCATGCGTCGCTCCAGCGACAAATAAATATCCTGTTCGGCAAAGCCCTTGTCTTTAAGTTTGGCCAGTACCGCTTTATACATCACCGGCGGGCCGCAAATAAATGCTCGGGCATTCTCCACGATGGGCGTGTTATCAAATAAAGTCGTAACCAGCCCCACTTTGCCTGACCAATGGGGTTGTGGCTGGTCTACTGTTAATTCAATCTGCACATTATTGGCCCGCCATTTGGCATACTCATAGCGAAACAGCATTTCTTTGGGCGTTTTAGCGCCGTAGAATATCTGGATTTTAGTGTCTTTACCCAAAAACTTATCTTTGCCCAAAATTAAAGTACGCAACGGAATTAAGCCCAATCCCCCGACTACTATTAGCACATTTTTTTTCTCGCCATTTTGATTTTTGCCCGCCCCGCTTCGCTTGGCGAGGCCGAGGATTTTTGATTTTTGATTTTGAGCGTCAGCGATGGGCCAGCCATGGCCATAAGGCCCGCGGATTCCCACTTTGTCGCCTTTTTTCATTCGGTGCAGCTGATTAGTTAACTTGCCGACAGCCCGCACACAAAGCTCTAAATATTTGGCGCCGGGCGCATTGCAAACGGCAAAAGGCGCCTCGCCAAAATTGGGCAATGACAACGCCACAATCTGACCGGGTTTAAAACTAAAATTATAACCCCAAACTTTCTGCTCAAACTTAAACCAGAACAGCTTAATGGTGTCTGTCTGGGGCTTAATGTCAATTATTTTAGCTGGTTCGGAATGATAAAGATTGTGCACGAAAATGTAAAATGCAAATATCAAAAATTAAAATGACAAATAAAAATTTAAAATTTACATTTTAGATTGTCATTTTACACTTTGCATTTTGATTTTTTAATTAACCTAAGAAGTTTCTATTTCATTTAAGACCTGCTTAATATCTATCCCCACCGGACAAACTTTGGTGCATCGGCCGCATCCCACGCACCCCATAAAATCAAACTCATCGGGAATGCGGACGAATTTATGCCAATACCAAAAATGGATGCGCTCGGCGGCGGTATTTAAAAATTTATGCGGGCCCGCTACCTCGGAAAATTCCTGGTAAAAACAAGAATCCCAGCAGCGTTGGCGCTGGCCCGATTGTTTTTCCAGCGACGGCTTGTCGTCTATCCGAAAACAAAAACAGGTCGGACAAACCAAAGCGCATTTGCCGCACTCAATACATCTTTTTCCCAACTCCTCCCAAATCTTAGAGTTAGGGTGATTTTTTAGCTTATCACGCAATTTAACCATCCGTTCATCCGGCTGGCCTTCTTTAACCGGCCCGCTGAATTGGATATGCTCATAATTCTTATAGCCAAAGTGTTCCAAAATTCGTTGGCCTTTTAAGGAACCGGTGAAAACTCGGAAGTACTTAGCGCCGCGAGCCAAAAAAATATCAAAGGGCAGATGCTCCAGAATATCTTCTTCGTACCGATACTCAAAAAAGTTATCATCAATATCCGGGGTTTCAGAATGGCCAATCAATAATGTATTGCGCCGCCGTGCCTGATAATAAACGTCTTTTTCAAAGACCTGGTCGTAGAGATTTATGGCCTTTAAGTCCAAAATATTAACGCCTGCCAGAGCGACTTTGTGGGCTGAATGTTTTTCAACTAGTTTGGCCGCCGAATAATCAAATAG
>PEUE01000027.1:0-1977 GCA_002780785.1 Candidatus Portnoybacteria bacterium CG02_land_8_20_14_3_00_45_8 | reverse complement strand
AAAAAACGCTTAAAAGAAAAAAACGGCAAGCGATTGTCTAAAATCAGGTCCGAAGCGTCGGCAATTCGACTGATGGTAATTTCATCCGTTGGCCCCGGATTGATGCGTGATTTCGTTAGTTCATCCGTCTCGCCCTGTCCATCTACGGCTAAGCCGCGGCGGACTGACGAAGTATGACGGACAGGACCGCCAACCAGCCATTTTTCCCGATGGAGATAATTAACAAATTTCTCAAGCTGGGCTTGGTTCATTGTCTCTATTGTATCAAAAATCAACTCGTTTGTCACCCTTCGGGTGACCACCCGCAGGGTGGAAACTGGGGATAAAATCAAAAACCCCGCCAGAAGCGAGGTCTTTGATTTTTATGGTATTTTGTCTGTTTTTTACGCCTTTAGGTTTCTTTCTTTTAGCCGGAGTTTCCACAAAACAAACTGAAGTTTTTTATCCCGCCAAAAGTCGGCGTGTTCCATTAAGACATAAAGAATAAATATCGCCCAGAGAGCAGTCATTGTAGAAGCGGCTGCTTTTAATCCCCAATCATCCGCGCCGGTAACCGCGCGCACCGAAGCACCCAAAACAGCTGGGGTAGGCGTTTGTGTTTGAATCGGAGTTACCACTGGCGTTGTTATGATAGAACCCGTGTTAATCTGGGCAAAAGCCGATTGCTGGGCTAGGCCGTCAGCCGAAGCGTAGGCGTAGTTGGTCATTGTCTGACCGGCGCCGTAGGAATTGACCGTGGCCTCAAAAGTAATGGTTTTGGTTTGATTGCTAAACATAGTGCCAACGTTAATGCCGTTGCCGGAAACCAAGGTATCGTTAACCAAACCGCCGTCCATGCGAGCCGTGCCGGCCACGTAAGTTAAACCAGCCGGTAAAATGTCCCAAACACGGATATTGTTCACCTGATTGTATTGGTTGCTGCCCACCGGCGTAACCAGCTGAAGAGTAAACATTAAGCGGTCGCCCACGCTGGCATTGGTTGAGGTGGTTAGCCCCGTTTGATTGGTGCTCAAATTGCGCACCATCTTGGTCAAGGTCAAGTTGGAATAGTAAGTCGTTTGCTGCGAAACGTAAACCGTGGCCGGGTCATTAATCTCGTTGAGCTGGTCGGCTCGCACGTAAGCGTAGTTGGTTAAGGTTTGATTATAGCCGGTGTCAACGCTGCTGACCGAAGCATCAAATACAATGGTCCGCGTCGCACCCGAATATATAGAACCGATATTGACGCCGCCCGAAGAGATTAAGCTGTCAGCTACATAGCCGCTGTCCAGCCGCGCCGTACCCGGAATATAAGACAAGCCGGACGGCAAATTATCCCAAACAATTACGTTATTGGCCGTAAAGTTGCTGTTGTTGGAAATCTGAATTTGGAAAGTCACCCGTTCGCCGCTAATGGCGCTGGCACTTTCTCCATAAGACCCGTAGCTGTAGTTTTGGTTGCGAACGGTCTTGGCAATACTTAAACCGCCGCTGGGTGAGGGCGAAGGCGAAGAAACTGGCGACAAATAAATTGATGCCGAAAAGCTGCGTTCACTTACCGAATCGGCCCGCGCGTAAGCAGTATTAGTGACGTTCTGGGAAGAATAAGAAGAATTAGCGGTAGCGTCAAAAGTTAGGGTACGAACCGCTCCCGCGTTAAGCGAACCGATGTTAATACCGCCGGAAGATATGCCATCGGCGACGTAACCGCCATCACTTTGGGTTGAGCCGGTTACATAAGTTAATTGATAAGGTAACTGGTCGCGCACGATGACGTTGCTCAAAATGACGTTGCCGGTATTGGTAATCTGGACTTGGAAATTTAATCGGTCGCCGGCATAAGCGCTGGTTGAGTTAACATAAGATGTCTGGCCGGTGGTTTGATTTCGCACGAGTTTATTAACGGATAAGTCCTGTGAGCTGGTCGTGCTCCCCACTCGCGCTTTAAACACAATCGCGCCGGAATATTCCCAGCAGCCGTTAATTGAGCCGATGTTG
>PEUE01000048.1:593-5104 GCA_002780785.1 Candidatus Portnoybacteria bacterium CG02_land_8_20_14_3_00_45_8 | reverse complement strand
TAACGGGTTTGCATATCTTGGGCTGGAACGATAAAGCGTTTTTGGTGCATCCGGAAGTATTAGCTATGGATACGAAGTTTCGTACGCAGTCGGATAAGACAATGCAGACATTCAGCGGAATGGCAGAAAATAAGATTGTCATAATGCACGAGCAGTTTATTCATTCATGTGGAGGAAAAATCGTTTCGGGAAGTCGAATCGGTATTTCGCAGACAATTTGCAAGAATAGAAACGCTCAAGGTGAGCGACGTTGGGAACGCACGCTTGCTCTTATTCAATCAGGAAAGACACTTGCCGATGTTGCAAAAATGCGCAGCCGGACCGAGGGAACAATTTTAGAACACTTGGAATCACTCCGCGCGCTCAATAAGCTATCGGTACAAGATATTGCGCATCTCTCTCACGGTTTTGAGCAGGAAATTACCAAAATTAACGATGCGTTTCGCGAGCTTAACACCGATAAGCTTTCGCCTGTATTTGAAAAATTTGGCGGCGTGTATTCGTATGAAAAATTGCGAATAGCTCGACTTATGCTCAATAAAGAATTTGTTCAGAAAATTCCCGTACCAACCGGTTTTATAAAAATAATGGAGGAATATCCGAGCGCCTATTTGCCGTGGGACAAAACACAGGATGAAAAATTGCGAGAACTCTTTTTAAAATGCTCACCCGTTGCCGGTCTGGCAAGAACATTTAATAGAACAAGAGGGGCAATTAGATCTCGTCTTGCCAAATTAGGGCTCATAACTAAAATATGAAACCAATAATTGCATTATCCAAAATCTTTGCTCGATATAAAATATATCCAATCGATAAGTATATTTCTCAAAGTCCGGTACGACATTTTCAACACATATATCCGGAAAATTATTTTTCCTCTCAAATAGAAATCTTTCTGCGTGAGCATATATACAAGCCAGTTCAAAGAGGAGCCGACCTTCCATGGTGGGGCTTCGAGTATTTTACGAATAAATCTGACCGTAGAGTTATGGTAATCAGTCAGGATTCGTTAGCAGGGGATGCTGGAAGTATCGTATTTTGGGCTTGTCTATACTCTGTCCTTAATCCAAAGGATGAATATAGAAAATTTATTCAAGAATTAGGATTTGCGTTTAAGGGTTGGGAAACAATGTGGAAACAGTTATGTGATTGGAAGATTGATCTGTCGTTTTGTTATGTTACAGATGCCTCTAAGGTATATAAAAAGAACTCTTGGGAAGACAAGGATTTTGATAAGCAAAAGAGCAAGGAGCTGCTTGAGGCTGAAATAGAATTCTGTAATCCGGATTTAATTATTCTTTTAGGGGCAAAGCCGCTATATCTTTTGGATAGAACCAAAAATTACACTTTTGTTGTTGAAAGCGGAAATCCTCTTCTAATTAAGGGTAAAAAATGTGTAGTGGCTCCGTTTTTAATTGGCAATGGTCCCGTCGGTAACAGGCATGGAATGGGTTTTAAAAAACGATTAGAAATAGCATCGGATTTAATAGTCTCTATGCTGTCAAGGGTATAAATGTCGAGCTGGTAAAGGTTATATTGTCTCAGCCGTCTATTTCGTGTCTCAAAGGAAGACCAACAAACCCATTGCTGGATTTAAAGCGCGGAGGTGCTAGGGCGAGGTGGTGGACATCCTAGTGCACGCGACCGAGACCCGTTCGTGCATCTAATTTTTATACAAGTCAAGATATTTATATGAAAAAGGAGGAGAATAATTTTGCTTTTATAGACGGTCAGAACCTAAATCTTGGTATTCAAAGCATGGGCTGGAAATTGAATTATCACCGTTTCAGGAAATATCTTTTAGAAAAATACTCGGTAACAACGGCATATTATTTTATAGGTTATGTGCCGGGCAACCAGCCGCTTTATTCGGAATTGCAAAAAGCCGGCTATGTGTTGATTTTCAAGCCGACTATTCCGGACGGCGATGGGAATGTGAAGGGGAATATAGATGCCGACCTTGTTTTGCAAGCGATGCTAGATTTTCCAAATTATGACCAAGCAATTATTGTTTCAAGCGATGGAGATTTTTATTCGTTGGTGAAACATCTTTATCAGAATAATAAGCTACGCTTTGTCATGAGTCCATATATTGATACTTGTTCAGCCTTGTTAAAAAAAGAGGCCAAAGAAAGGATAGTTTTCATGGATAATTTGCGGGAAAAGCTTGAATATAAATGAAAAAGCACCGCCAAGGGACAAAACCCTAAGAAGTGCTTTCTCTTGTAGATATTGCTAGTATAGCGCATAGACTATTAAGTGTCAATTAAAAGAGTTAGGAAGTTATTAACAGGATAAGACACGATTTTGCATAAGAACATAACATTATGTCAATCATAATTTCACAAAACGGCCAAAATGCCAAAAAAGTGGATAAATCAAACTTTGAAAAAGAGGGTTATTTGCAAAACTATTTGAGGTAAAATAGGAGCAAAATTACGAAGCTATTTAATAAGCCGTCCTTTGACTACGCTCGGGGCGGTTTTTAAGTCCCCCTTGAAATATTCTATAAAAGCAGGGTATAATGTAAAAAATGACTAATGAGGAAAAACTCAATTTAATAACCCGCAATACGGAAGAAGTTTTGACGAATGAGGAGTTAGAAGAGCTTTTAGAGGCCAAAAAAGAACCGGTAGTTTATTCGGGTTGTGCGCCGACGGGCCGGCCGCATATTGGCTATATAATTCCGGCGATGAAAATCAGGGATTTTGTGAATGCGGGCTTGAAGGTAAAAATTTTACTGGCTGATTTGCACGCGTTTTTAGACAATATGAAAACGCCGTTTGAGCTGTTGGATAAGCGGGCGGAGTTTTATAAATTGGAGCTGGGTGAGCTGTATAAATCTTTGGGTGTGGATATTTCCAAAATAGAATTTGTCAAAGGCAGTGATTTTCAGCTTGCTAAAGAATATACGCTGGATATGTATAAGTTGGCTTCATTGAGTAGCATTGACCGGGCCAAGCACGCGGCGGCGGAAGTGGTAAAATTTGGCGATGCGCCAAAGCTTGGCGGGTTTTTATATCCGTTATTGCAAACGCTGGACGAGGAGCATCTAAAAGCCGATATTCAATACGGCTGGGTGGACCAGCGAAAAATTATGGGTTTTGCCCGCGAGTCGCATCCTAAAATCGGCCAGCCAAAGCGCATTGAAATTATGACATCAATGCTGCCCGGAATTGATGGCGGCAAAATGAGTGCTTCCGACGCGCAGTCAAAGATTGATCTTTTGGATGATGAAACGACCATTGCGGCAAAAATTAAAAAGGCCTATTGTCTAGAAGGCGATTTAACCGATAATGGCATTATGGTTTTTATGAAATACGTTTTGATGGTGCTGAAAGAAGATAAGGGCGAAGCATTTTCGGTTGAGCGGGCAGAAAAATTTGGCGGTAACATGGAATACAAAACTTACGCGGACTTGGAAAAGGACTTTGTGGCTAAAAAGCTGCATCCGGAAGACCTGAAAAAAGCTTTGTCACGGGAGCTGGCGAAAATTTTAGCACCGGTCAGAAAAGTTTTTGAAGGAAAGAAGGATCTAATTAAAGAAGCATATCCAGAAGAGTAGATTCTTATTAGTATGTTGGTTGACCAATGGTTATCCTATAGAAAAAAAGTGAATTCGGTGTTTTGACGCTTTATTATGGGAATGTTAAGTTAAAAAAAGTTCTTATGAGTTTATTGCCGATGTAGCTCAGTTGGTAGAGCAACTCCATGGTGAATTAATTGCCCATCATTGAAGAAATTTAATGATGAATCCCGAATAACGGTTAAAGGCCCGCAAGGGTTCAGACCGTGGCGTATAGAGCGCCCGAATGACTGACAAGGGGAGCTAAGTTCTAAAAGAATAAGCTCAAGATACAGTCTAATCCTCTCATAAGTTTTTAAACGAAATAGAGGTGTAAATGAAGGAGTAGGTCCCCAGTTCGAATCTGGGCATCGGCTCCGCGTAAAATCCAGCTTCGCGGGACCACGCGGCGCAGCAAAAATTGCGTCGTAGAGATTTCCCCTCCTTTTTAAAGGAGGGTTAGGGTGGATTTAAATCCCTCCCATCCTCCCCTTAGAAAGGGAGGAGTAAAAGATATGTTCAACAAAAAACAGTTCTACATTTTAATAATCTTGATTTTAATTCTAATTGGGGGTATTCTGGGTTTTTGGTTAAAGTATGATAAGTGGCCTTGGCAGAGAGAGGAGGTTAGTGTGCCGCAGTCCACGGAAACGACGACAACCCAGCCCTCTAGTAGCAGCGCGGCGTCTAAGGAGCCGCGGGAGATTGTGATGGAGGACGTGGCGGCCCGCATTGGTCAATTGTCACCCGAGGCGGCGGTGCTGGGCGGCCAGTGGTATGTTCTGCGGTATTGGCTCATAGGCGGCTCCTACAGCACATTTTATGTTGAGTACGAAGACGGCCATATTATGCGAAAATTGCTGCTGACGGCGAATTTGTCTAAATTGCCGTCCATCAGTTATAAAGTAAATGCTGTTTTTGAGCCGGGGGAGTCGGATTGGATTTT
>PEUE01000048.1:0-428 GCA_002780785.1 Candidatus Portnoybacteria bacterium CG02_land_8_20_14_3_00_45_8 | reverse complement strand
TGTTTCAATGTTTAAATGAATTTATGTCTCAAGATAATCTTATCAAACTTCAGTGTAAAGAATGTAAGCGCATCAATTATTGGTCCAGTAAAAACAAACGCAAAGTTGAGCGCAAAATTGAACTCAAAAAACATTGCCCTTGGTGCAAGAAACACACCGTACACAAAGAGTTGAAAAAATAAATGTTTTTATTTGTATGCTCGTCCAGCGGGCGAGCGGGTTTACCCGCCTAATCTCGCTGCGCGAGATTAGGCGGGCTTGGTATAATGGTATTACAACGGTCTCACCCGTCAGTCACGACTGACGGGTGAGACCAAAACCTTAATGTATTACGTCTATCTGTTGAGGCTGGAAGGCATAAAAAACAAAGATTTTTATATTGGCTATACCTCTGATCTAAAAGAGAGGATGAAGCAACACGTGGCTGG
>PEUE01000058.1:5481-7003 GCA_002780785.1 Candidatus Portnoybacteria bacterium CG02_land_8_20_14_3_00_45_8 | reverse complement strand
CGAAAAACCTAAAGTATGGTTCGTTCGCGCGTCGCCAGACCAGCCAGCTAGTGCGTAAAATATCAATGAACATAGCGATAAGTAATAAGGTGCCGGGAACACCAATTTCCGCGGCAAAATCAAGATATAAATTATGTGCCGAGGCGCCTTTTTTAACAGCAGAGGTTTTTTCGCCGATTACCGAGATAAAATTACCCAGCCCCACGCCGAGCAACGGATGTTCTTTTAACGAAAGCAAGCTATTGCGCCAAATTTCCAGCCGCCCCTTATTGGAAACGTCGTCCATGTCTGAAATTGACCGGGCACGCTCAAAAAACGACAAAGTACTGGAAGAATATTCCCCTGTTTGCCAGGACTGAAAAGTATAAAAGACCGGCGGATAAATAGTGGACATTATAAAAAACAGCACAAATATTAGAAAAGCGCGCATGGCTTTTTTCAGAAAGAGCGGCTCCAGTTTAAGCCCCCAAAAATAAATCGCCAGAATAATAACCGGCACAACGCTCAACCACGCGCCGCGGGAGCCGGAAAATACAATGCCAAATAACGCTAAGGTTGTTGCCGTCCAAAATAAAATCTTAAGCCGGCGATTATTTTTAAAGTAAAACGCCAAAGCCAAAAATATCGGTACCGCTATCATCAAAAACATGGCAAAAGAATGGGAATCAGGAAAAACCGAAAACAGCCGTAACGTGGGCGGCGCGGATTTATAATAAGCAAACCAAGTATTGGCATACGATAAAAGCTCCGCTAGGTTTTGCCCATAAAAAGCGTTAATCACTTTATTTGTCCAAAACTGCCAAAAACTAAATAACGGCACAAACAACACCGCTATAAATTGAACCATCGCCACCGCAATTACAGCTAAGCCGCCAACCGCCGCCGCCTGCCAGACCCGCAAAATTTCTTCTTTGCTTCGGGTTAAATTCCTGGTAATTAAAAACAGCAAAAGAATATTTATCAAA
Organism: Candidatus Portnoybacteria bacterium CG02_land_8_20_14_3_00_45_8; assembly: GCA_002780785.1. GTDB lineage: Bacteria > Patescibacteriota > Minisyncoccia > Portnoybacterales > GWB1-42-6 > PEUE01. Next base: position 6,038 of record PEUE01000058.1, on the reverse strand, counting down.
AAAAGCAGCTTTTTGAGCGCCAAAATCTTATAGCCGGCCACGGCGATAGACAAAGCGGCGACCACCAAAAAAGCGAGCGCCAAATATTCCAGCGCGTAATGCTTCAGGTTCTCCCGAACGCGCCACCGACCCTGATTATTTCTAGTCAAAGAAAGCGATACGCCCTGTTTAAAAAATAAACATAAAAACAGCGCCGCGATTAAAATCCGCCAATTAGCCAATGTGTCAAAACTATCTAAAATGGGCAAAGAGGCAAATAAAGGAATAGACGCCACCACCAACCACAAGGAATCCCGGAGCGGAGAAAAAATCATATAAAAAATAGCCAGGCCCGTCCAAACCAAAATCGCCTCGCGCGGGATAAGACCCGTCGCGGCCAACGCTACCACAACAATCTCCAAGGCAAATATTATATTTAATGGAGTAAGATATTTTTTCAAGGCCCTAATAGAGCGGTTAATGTTTCAGCGGCGCAATTTTTCCACGAAAACTTGCCGACCTGATCTCGACCCTTATTGATTAATTCCGTCCGTAAAATCTCGTCGCTGATAATGCGT
>PEUE01000058.1:506-5471 GCA_002780785.1 Candidatus Portnoybacteria bacterium CG02_land_8_20_14_3_00_45_8 | reverse complement strand
ATCGCCTGATAAATTTCATCAACATCCGAGTTATTTTTAATAAGCAACGCCGCCTGGCCGGCCACTTCCCGCAAAGAGGAGCCGTCGGTGGTAATCACCGGCGCGCCCAGCGACATCGCTTCCAGCGGCGGCAAACCAAAACCCTCATAGTCGGAAAGCCAAATAAAAAACGCGCAAGCGCTGTATAATAATTTTAACTCCAAATCATTAATAAAATCAACCCTTAAGATGGCTTGGCGGCCAAACTCGGCATTCACTTTTTCCACCAGCCCGTTCACCGATTGCGACTGGGTATAATCTTTACCGCCAAGCAATAACTGATAATCGGGTCTATCTTTGGTCAGACGCCCAAAAGCGCCAATGACTTCGGGCAAATGACGACGGGTAAAAATGGAACCGACGAAAAAAATAAATTTATCCCCTATCCCGTATCTCTTTTTAAGTTCCTTTATTTTCTCTGCGCTATTATCCAAACCATGGCGCAACGAAAACTCGGCATCAACGCCCAGCGACGCAACGATAATTTTGGCAGTTGACACGCCATAATGTTTTATCACTTCCTGCCGGGAAAATTCCGACGGCGTAAAAATTATATCAGCTTTTTTAGCTGATTTTCTTGAGACCCATTTAAGTAAAATCTTATCCGCTAATAAGCTGGGCCAATTAAACTCTTTAGGCCGCGCCTCATAGCTAATATCATGAAGCGCTAAAGCAATTTTTCCCCGATAACAAAGCGGCGCCACATAAGCCGGGCAAAATAGAATATCCACCTTATCTTCTTGGGTGGCCCGCGGCAAATCCCAATGAATAAATTTAGCGGTACTGCCGACTTTTAATAACTTACATTCAAAAAAGTCCGACTGGGGCATGTCCGCCGGAATCTCATCTTTAAAATATAAGACAAATTTGACGTTTGTCGTTTTTAATTTGCTCCACTCATGAAGTAAATTAAAAAGATACCGCCCGACACCGGTCCGCTTACCTTCTAAATTGTGCGCGTCAATTCCGATTAACATGTTCTAAGATATAGAGTGGGAATTTATTTTTTGAAACGCTCAGTTTTGTGAGCGGGCAGGGTTTCCCGTCTTGACGGGAAGAGCGAGCAAAACTGGCGAATAAAATTTTCACGCTGGAAAAATTTTATGTTTTCAGAAAATACTTCCGAGCTCTGATTTAATAATACCCTTTTAGCTTCCCTTTTTTATTTTTCCAAAAATCCCACACGCCGCGCAACACGGGCTTGGCCCATTCGCGCTTGTAATGTGTTGACATTTTAATCAGTTGTTTAGCCGCTATCCAGAAACTGAAAAGATATGCGCCGACCTTAGAGCCAAAACGCTCGGCAAACATCAGGCCGTTGCGGGAATGATAATAAATGTAGGGATAAGAAAATTCCTGAGTGCTGCGCGAGACCTTATGATAAATTTTTGATTGCGGTATTACCAAACTTCGCCAACCGGCTCGCTTGGCCCGCACGCACCAATCCGTATCCTCATAATAAAGAAAATAATCTTCGGAAATTAAGCCAATTTTTTTAATAACCTCGGCTTTTATTAAAAGACACGTACCGCTAATATAAGCCACCTGTTCGGCCACCTGATAATGGCCTTCGTCGGTTTTTTGATAACCGATTAGCTCTCCTCGCATGAAATGTTCAGTAATTTTGCCGCCAGCTGACCAGATAATTTTTTTATCATCGTGAAAATAAATAAGCGGACCGACTATGCCAGCTCGCTCATCGTTTTTGGCCTCCTCAACTAATCCAACCAAAAAATCCGGCTCAACGATGGTGTCGTTATTAAGCAACAAAACATACTCCGCCCCTCTTTCCAGCGCCAATTTTATGCCAACATTATTGCCACCGGCAAAGCCCAAATTTTCCTCATTGTAGACCGTATGAATTTTTATTTTTTGGAAATTGGAAATTGGAAATTGGAAATTGTCTTTAGACCCATTATCAACCAACACCACTTCAAAATTATCGTAAGCCACACGATCCAATGATTCTAGACATTCTTTGGTATCCTCCCAGCCGTTCCAATTAAGAATAATAATAAAAACTTTGGGCATAGCTAGTAGACCTTCTTAATCTCCACCCCCGTATAATAATGTTTCAAAACCTCCTGATAATTTTTTGCACCGGTGATAGCAAACTGGCGGCTGCCCGCAGCCGAAAGACCGACGCAATGATTTCCGCCGCCGCAAACACTTTGCGTATATGGAGCATTGGCTGGATCTTTGACTCCGCCAGCCAGATATTCAAAACCGGCCTGACAAAATTGCGAACCCCAAACCGAACAAGCGGATTTCGTGCCACTGGTATAAAGTTCGGGCGCGCCGGAAGAATAAGCCGTAATAATTGGCGACCCATTATAAAACGCCATCTCGCCCCGCGTAGCGTTCACTGCGGCAACTACGGCCGGCGCCACCGTCTCACGGGCATAACCTTTGTAAAGCTGGTCATTGGAAGTACTATTTAAAATATAAACTTCGTCTGTTCCGCGCTTGCCGCCTTTTAGAATATAATAATCCGCGTATGTCCGCGCCGCCACAATCATTGTTTTTTGGTGCTGGATCGGATCGGTTTGCGAAATTTCCGCAATACCCTTCAAGTAATCCTCCAAATCCAATTCATTAACCGCCCAGACCTTATTGGATTTGGCCGAATAGACAATTTCCACCGCGCCATGAAATTGATTATAATTTAAACTCGGATTCCAGGCCGGATGTTCCTCATGCGAAACGATTTGCGCTATGCCGTCGGCTGTTTGGGGGACGATTTTAACAAAAGCGCTGGCCGGCGAGCTAATATTATAAACATAATTTTCATTGGCTGCGCCAATAGCTACAATTTGCCCGTTTTTGTCCAAAATATTATAAGCCGTGCTAGCGGTTAGCGCGACGCTCCCCGCGATCACTTCATAAATTGCTACCCGGATTTTGGGCACGGTGGCGGAAATTGGCGAAACGGCGGGCGTGGGTGATGACGAAACACCGGGAGTGGGCGTAGCCGAAGGAGACGGCGTAGCTGACGGCGCGGGCGAACTCTGAAGTAAAGACCCGCTGCGATAAAGCACGTGGAAATCCTGGGCCGCAATCACCAAAACATTAGCCCATTTATATTTTTTCTTTTTGAAAGTCGCCGCGTCCACCGCCACGGGCTGGCCGCCAGAAATCAAGTAAACATTATTTTCATTCTTGGGCCGCAGCAGTGTCCCCTCTCCATATTTAACGTAGCCGCCCGACGGATAATAAGCCAACTCCGCAGCCGGAATATTTTTAACTTTCGCCCAATTATATTTAAGATTAATAAATATTTCAGCGCTGATAAATTGTTTGCGTTTCCCGCCTTCAACCAGATACACGGCTACCCCGCCGATGGCGCGCGCTAAGGTACCGTCCGGATATGTCAAAATCGCGCCTTCCAAATAATTGCCCAGCTCCGCGCCGACATTTTTAACTTTTGCCCAGCTATAGCCCAAGACCACAAACAGCTCTTCGGAAGACACCCAGCGTTTTTTACCGCCTTGAATTAAATAAACGCGCTGTCCGTCGCTTAATAATTGTTTATCCGTCCCATATTTAACTGGATTACCTTCGCCGTAACCGGCTAATTCTTCCGCGCTTACGCTCCTCACTCTGGCAAAATCAAAACCCAGCGCCATAAATTGCTTGGCACTCACGCTCAAATTCCGTTTTTTGCCGTCTTGAATTAAATAAACCGTCGGGTTGCCAAAAATTTGCAGCAGCGAGTTATCCGGATATTTCAAAAACCGACTTTCAGAAAATAAATCTAATTGGCTTTGAGAAATTGATATGAGCTTATCATAAGTTCCGCCCGCCGCCACATACGCTTGGATGTTTTCGTAGATTTGGCGCGTGCCAATAGCAAGTTTATAGACCTTAGGCCAGCCGTCGGCCTGATAAACATAATTTTTGTATTTTTGCGCCAGCGCCGCGGCCTCACTCCTAATTCTGACAAAATCAAATGTCTTGGGGTCCGGATTGCCCTTTTCCACGTCCTTGTGCCCAACCACAATCGGACCATTGTACAAACTGGAAAACTCGCTGGTTAATAAATTCCAAATGCTGGAGGACCTGGTACCCTGTGGGTCAAGATTATTGACTTGAGCCAGCCACCCAATCAGTCGCGCTAAACTCTGATAAACAACTTCGGACGGCGGCGCGTTGGCATAGTTCCCCATCACCACAATACCAATAGTGCCAAAGTTAAAATTGTCGCGCGTGCGGTCAACAAAAACGTGAGCCGCGCGCGACCCGTTGCCGCCATAACGCCCTTCGTAAACCCGGCCTTGCTGGTCAATGATGTAATTATATCCAATATCGCCCCAGCCGCGCGTAACGGCGTGATACCGGTAAATACCCTGAATGGTGGCCACGGGATTTTGATTATTATTACAAGTAGCGTTGGCCAGGTCGCAACCCGTATCATGAATAATAATACGCTCCACCGGCTGCCAGTCGGAAGGCGAAGCATTTTTATCCGGCACCCAGGTCATTAAAGCATTCAGCGTTGGCGTGTTATCCCAGGTGGAACGGGGCAAAATTTGCGGCACGTCCGAGTCGCCCCAAACTAGCGCTTCATTTTGCGCTTGAATCTGATAGGGTCGAACAAAATTAACCCCGGTCAGAATAACCGACCCAATCATAAACCCCCAAATAGATTTTTTGGTTATTGACTTCATATTTATTTCTTCTACATCATATCATGAAATTAATTATTTTCAAAAATAAAAAACAAACCCCGCGTTAGCGGGGTTTGTTTGGTCTTGGCGAGATTTTTAATTAACTTACTTCATCACATTAGCGCCGGCCGTATAAAGTTTAAGTTCCGCGTTATTGATGATGTAGACCATGTTCCAGTCGCGGCCGGATTTGGTAAAGGCCTCGGCTGTCATATCGAGCCAGTGTTTGGAGCCGTCGCCGTTAATTTCGTAGACCTTG
>PEUE01000058.1:0-272 GCA_002780785.1 Candidatus Portnoybacteria bacterium CG02_land_8_20_14_3_00_45_8 | reverse complement strand
CCAGACACAGTATAGCCGGGCTGGATTTGGCTTACTACAGCGTGAGCCGCAATGACGGGGGATTCGCCTTTCGTCCAATTGTAGCCAAGGCAGAACCAGTCGGTCTCGGTGACGCCGGGATCAATGTCAACGTTGACCGGGAACAGGCCGGGAATGGGGTTGCCGCCTCCCAGTCCCTTCTTGTTCGGTTTGGTTTGCGGAATGTTTGCCAGCGTAGCACCAACGGCGACGTGCACCTCGGTGATGACCCACCCGTCAGCAATCGCAGCCTC
>PEUE01000038.1:6088-7779 GCA_002780785.1 Candidatus Portnoybacteria bacterium CG02_land_8_20_14_3_00_45_8 | reverse complement strand
ACTATTGCCGCCGTAGCTGTGATTGTTGTTGGCGCCACTCGTTCCTATTTTTCCGACACGGAAACAAGCACTAATAATATCATTCAAACGGGTACCGTTGATATTGATATTGACGGGCAAAATCCCTGGACCGGCAAATTTAACTGGGAAAATGTCAAACCCGGCGACACCAAAGAGATAACTTTTGTCATACGCAATGTCGGCGCTTATCCGGTTAAGCTTTGGAAAATTATTAAAAATTTGACCACCGAGGAAAATGAAATTATTGAACCGGAACAAGATTGGTATAACGCCAACAATGGGGGCAATCCTAAGAATGACATTGACGCAGCGATGGTTTATGAGATGTATATTGACGGACAAATCGCGGTTGAAAAAGAGGCGGGGATTACTTTGGATGAAATAAAAGATTATTACATGAATTTGGTGAAGTTAGATGAGGCGACAGACCCAAGTTATACCGGTCCGGATCCAAACGGCAGCGGGATATTAAACCCGGGCGGTTCAATAACCGTTGTCCAGAGATATCATTTTAGGGAAGATACCGGCAACTGGGCCCAGAGCGACAAAATGGCTTTTGACATAGAAATTTTAGCCCAGCAAGTAAACGCGCCGGAACCGGTGAAGCAATTGTCTTTCATGAATAATAAATTCGTTTCGGGCGATTGGCACGCGATAGCGGATGCTAAAATTGGCCTTTTGAAATACGATTCAATGGCCCCGATGTTTAATTATAACTTTGCGGGTATCGGTCTTAATTCCACCACGGAATATTGTTTGATTTATTATGCTGACCCGAACGGCAATGGAACTGGTGGTTTAACGGGTGCCCTTGTTGCCAATGGTAATCCAAGCGGCAACGGGGAATTAATTTTAAGTGGCTCAAAAGATTTGGGTGATTTGCCGAATATTAATGATACGAATTATCCAATTGGCGGGGCAAAGATATGGTTATTGCCGTGTAATAAATATAATGCGAATCGTACTGCAAGCTGGCCTGCTGATAATAACAATTGGCTTTTTGATAATTGGCCGGGATTTATAAAATACGCAAAAGGAGATGCGCCAATTCCGCCTGTTGGCGGAAGCCAGACGATTTTACTGAATGAATTGGGTAATGACATCAATAATCAATACGGGTATCCGCATGATTATTCGGGAGCAAATGTAAATTTTACATATAACACGCCAGCTTCCAGTAAATTAAGCGGAACCATTACGGCCAGCGGATTAAAACCTTACGCGACTTATCAGGTAAAATTCATCGGAAAACCGACTTGTGGATATGGCACTTTGGGCGATGATACGGCGAATGAGTATATTGGTTATCAGGGCAGGTGGACAGTATTAAATTCTTCTTGCGCGGGAGCAGGTTGCAATCGCACGGATGCAGAATACGCCGCTAATAAATTAAAAGCTGACAGTGATTCAACCAAAGAATGTATCGCCGGATATTTGGTTTGGGATTTTTTCACGGCTGATTCAAGCGGCAACGCGACAAAATTAGCGCAGACGGCCAATAGCTACCATGTACTTTGGTCTGGCGGCGGAGTTTGCGATACCAATGTCAATAATTATTTGGCATATTTGGATTCGGCGCACCCGACAGTTTTATTTTCACCGGCTGATAAAGTTGACGGAGAAATTGAACGAGGCGCCTGCGGCGGTTTAACTTTGAATCCCGGAACTTA
>PEUE01000038.1:2256-6062 GCA_002780785.1 Candidatus Portnoybacteria bacterium CG02_land_8_20_14_3_00_45_8 | reverse complement strand
AATCATTCCATCAAGGCAATTGGGCCACGGTGCTGATGAAAGATATAAATTTTGTCATTTATTAAAAAATTTACCTATGGCTGCTAAAATTCTAAAATATCTTTATTATCTGTTTCTGACTTGTATCGCGGCAATCGCCTTATTGCTGATTGTTTCGTCTTTTCCGATAACGGGAAATATAAAATTTCTGACCGTGCTTTCCGGTTCAATGGAGCCGGCAATAAAGATGGGGAGCGTTGTTTTGGTCAAGCCCCTTTCAATAAGCTCAGGGCAAGCGGCGGATTACAAAATTGGAGACATCATCACTTTTGGTCCTTTTAACAAAACAAAACCGCCCATAACGCACCGGATTTACGACATTAAAATTGTTGACGGCCAGCCGGTTTATATCACCAAAGGCGATGTCAACAACACGCCGGATATCCGAGAGATTGCAGAAAAGGATATTTTAGGAAGAGTTTTGTTTTCCGTTCCTTATTTGGGGTACGCGGTTGACGCGGCAAAAAAACCCTTTGGTTTCGCTTTGATTATCATAACGCCGGCCGCCTTGATTATTTTTGGTGAAATAAAGAAAATTTATGAAGAGGTCGCCAAAAGAAAAAACAATAAAAATAAAGATTAGGGTTTTGAAGAAAAGAAGAGCGGTAAAGACAGTAAGGAAAAAACCCCTTAAAAAACAAAAAAAGAGAGAACTGCTGAAAATTCTCTCGCTGAAAACTATTTCCCTATTTTTAATCGTCGGTCTTAATTGGCTTGGGCTTTCTGCCGTTGTCGTAACTTTCGCTTATTTCAATGACGCTGAAAACAGCGCGCAAAATTCTTTTCAAGCCGCCACGCTTAGTTTTTCTTTAATTGGCGATGATTTTTTGCCTTCGGTTTCGCCTTCACAGAACGCTACGAGCACGATTGATTTGCAAAATGACGGCCTGCTGGATTTTATTTATGGGGCTAGGGTTGAAAACGCCGTCGGCGCGCTCTGTAATTTTTTGGAATTGGAAAGTAGTTTGGGGAGCGCGTATCAACCACTGATTGGTTTTTCCACGGCCACCACCACTTTTTCAGCTTCTTCCACTGTTATTTTTGATGCCCGACTGACCAGCAACGGCAAAAGTTTACAAAACCAGATGTGCGAATTCAAATTCGTTTTTGACGGCGAGCAATTGGGAGGCGCGGGCTTTAGCGACATGGGAGAAATCAACCGGACGATTGTTTCAGGCGAGTGGCCGAGCATAGTCATCAACAAGGTTTATTATGATGTAGCTGTTGATAAAGGAAATGAGGGCGACGCCTCCAATCCAGATGAATGGATAGAATTGTATAATCCGACTGACGAAGATATTAATGTAAAAAACTGGTCTGTCGTTGATAATTACGCGACATCTACTATTAATGCCAATATTACTATTCCGGCGTTAAGTTTTGCCGTGGTCTCTAAAAACGCCAGCACTTGGGCGCCGGGGACCGGTTACTGGAATTTGCCCGACGGCGTAATTAAAATTATTTTAGGCGAAAAGATTGGCGATGGCTTAGCTAATACTGCCGAGATGTTGATTTTGAAAGATACTGATGGCAATATCATAGACCAAATGAATTGGGGAACGCCGAGTCCTTCCTGGGACAATTATAATTCTAGTTTGTGGGATCCAGGACTTGTTCCTACTGGCGACGGCGGCATGGCGGCGAGAGTGCCGGCAGGTTTGGATACCGATACGGTTTCTGACTGGCAAAATTTAACCTTGCCTTCTCTTACATTGGATTATCCAGTCGGCGGGGAAACTTGGTATGTTGGTCATGACTATAATGTCCAATGGACAGCGACTAATCCAAACGGCGACCAGGATAATAATAAATTAAGCATTGATATTTATTATTCTAAAAATAGCGGCAATACTTGGGCCGCTATCGCAACCAGTACCCAAAACGACGGCAGTTATGATTGGCATGTGCCGCTATTTATAGAACCGGGTCATTATTATGTCCCTTCGTCGCATGCCAGAATCAAAGTGGCAGCGACGGGACCGGAAAACTTTATGGCGCAGGTTGCGGCCAGCAGTGATGATTTTTGTCCGCCGATTGATTATGACGCGTTGAGCCCGGAAGACCAACAATTAGTTGACCAATTGGTGAGCGAGGGAATAATTGACGAAAGCGAGGTTATCAGAGGCGGGGTTAAAGACGAAGAACAGCCGTTGGAAATTACGGACCAAGATGAAACTGTCGCTACTACGACGGAGACCATTGTTCCAGATACAACTGCCACTGCGACTACAACAGAACAGACATTGCCTGAAGAAACTCCGGTCGAGGAACCTGTTGTTGAAGAAATTACTCCGGCGATTGAAGAGCAGCCGGCGATTGAAGAGCAGCCAGTTGTGGTTGAAGAATTGATTGCTATTGAACCGCCGATTGAACCGGCGCCAGAACCAGAATCGGCGCCAGAGGAACCGGCCCCCGCGCCTGCCGAAGAAGCGCCAGCCGAATAATTTTATGGACAGATTAATCAAAACAATTTTAATAATTTCAATCGCGGCTTTCGGCGCCGGAATTTTATTTGTTGATGCCGCTCAGGCTCAACCTATTGATAATCTTGTAGTTGAGTATTGGTCTGAAACTGAAAATAACTGGTTGCCATTACAAGGTTCCATATTTGACGAAACTAATTTTTTGCCCGGCCAAAGCGTTACTCGTTTAGTCAGAGTAACTAATAACAGCGGCGCCACTCAACGAATCGCCACCGAAGCGATAAATGAAAATGACCCGGATGACTTTGGGGAGAAATTGAGTTTGATTATCAAAGAAGGGCCGACTGTGATTTTTAACAATACCCTAACGCAATTTTTTGACCAAGGGGAAACTTATCTCTCTGATTTGGCGAATAATGCCAACACCCAATACGACTTTACTGTTGGTTTTAATCCCGACGCCGGCGACTTTTATCAGGGAAAAACTTTGGGTTTTGATATTATTGTCGGATTTGAAGGGACTGAAGGCGGTTTATCGCTTCCTTCTCCGGGCGAGGGAACTGGCGGCGGAGGCGATTTGCCGCCCGGACTGATAATATCAAACGAAGCTGTGGCCGCGGTCACTGAAGTCCCGCCGAGCGGGGCAACGGCGATTATTACTTGGCAAACCAATTATGCCGCCACCAGCCAGGTTATTTACGGCCTTAATAGCGGAGGGCCTTATAGTTTAGATTTGAGCGCTCCTCATTTCGGCTATCCCAATTCAACGACCGAAGACCCGACAAAAGTTATTAACCACAGCGTTGTTATCACCGGTTTAATTCTGGGAGAAACATACCGGTATCGCGTTATTTCCCACGCTTCGCCGGCCACCATCAGTTATGAACATACTTTTGTCGCCGCTGTCGACGGCGAGGTTTTGACGCCGACAGACGCCATTAAGGAGGGCTCGAATGCTTCTTTGGGGGGTGGTTTGGCTCAAGAAGGCGGCAGTCAAGGAACAGAGGAAAGCGATGAGAACCGGGAAGAGATTGCCGGCGCCGGAAACGACGAAAAAACCGCTGATATTTCAGCGGCGCAGGAAACCGGCGGCAACAGGAACTTCGCCGCGGCGTTTTTCGCAATTTCTAAAGAAGGAATCGGATGGTTCTGGTGGATTCTTCTTCTGGTCCTGATAATTTTAATAATAATTTTTGTTCGCCGCCGGCGCAAGAATCAAAAATAAAAGCGGAAACATTGAACCACTTAAGGCCTAATAATCTTCTGGTAGGCCGCCAGAAGTTTTTTGTTTTGGACGGCAATATCTTCTTTTTGAGCGAGGAGTTCGCCGCCGCCGCTAAGGCG
>PEUE01000038.1:1615-2240 GCA_002780785.1 Candidatus Portnoybacteria bacterium CG02_land_8_20_14_3_00_45_8 | reverse complement strand
CGCGGCGGCCTCCAAAATGACCATGCCCTGGTTTTCTTCGTAAGAAAGGAAGAGAAAAATATCCAGAGCGTTGAAGGCGGCGTTGATGTCGTCAACATAGCCGGTGAATCTGACATTGGGCGGGAGTTTTTTAGGCAGGGATTTGACCATCAGTTGGCTGTAGATTTTGCCAAACCAGATAAATTGATGTTGGGGGAACCGGCGCGCCAGATTGATAAACGACTTAACGCCCTTTCGGGGAATAGCCAGTCCGACCGTGCCAAGAACAATTCCCCGGCAACGGTATTGGCTTCGGGCGGCGGCTCTTTGGCGGCTGTCTTGACGGTAAATCTTCCGGTCAACGCCGTTGGACTGGACGGCTAATTTTTCCTCCGGCAGGCCATAGCCGAGCAGTAATGATTTGGTGTATTGGCTCGGACAAAAGACCAAATCGGCCAGGCCATAGGCGTAGGTCAGATATTTTTTCATCAGCGCCGCCAGAAATTTATTAAAGCGAAAGACCTGCCGGAAATCCTCCACCGTGACATGCGACCAGATGATTACTTTTTTGCCTTGCCGCCGCGCCTTTTTAATCAGATAGATTGATTTGAGCCAAGGGGTATTTATCTGTAAAATGTCGCAGGAG
>PEUE01000038.1:0-1569 GCA_002780785.1 Candidatus Portnoybacteria bacterium CG02_land_8_20_14_3_00_45_8 | reverse complement strand
TTTGCTGGTTTTTGTACGACGAGAGCAGGCCGGTGCCGGTATTTTTGTAGATAATGCCGTTGAGAAAATGGTAGAATTCCAGATAGAGGCAGATTTTTATTTTTGAGGCGTCAGTCATGTTTGTTTTAAAACCTTTCGGTACGAATTTTCCAGAAGGACAGCGACCTTTTCTTTGGAATAATCAAGGGCCAAGGCGCGGGAGGCCCGGCTGAATTTTTCCATTAGTTCCGGCCGGTCAAGGAGAGCGACGGTTTTTTGAGAAATATCTTCCGGATTATCGGCTTGGGTAAAAAACCCGTTTCCGCCTTGGTTGACGATTTCGGCCAATCCCTTTTCTTTGACGGCGATAATCGGCAGTCCGGCCGCCATTGATTCCAGAACGGAAACCGGCATATTTTCGGTCTTGCTGGCGGTGACAAAAATATCGTTGGCCCGCAGGGCCGCGACTAATTCTTTGCCCCGCCGGAATCCGGTGAAAATAATTTTATTTTTTAAACCGAGCGTCTCGGATAATTTTCTGAGCTTATTTTTTTCTGGGCCGTCGCCAATCAGCATTAGTTTGAGCGCCGGCATTTTTTTGAGCATCAAGGCGAACGCCTTGACCACCTGGTCAACGCTTTTTTCATAACTCAGCCGTCCCATATAGGCGATTGATTGTCCGCTGACGCCGAAAGATTTTTTGGCTTTGGCTTTGGCGGCGGCGCCTAAGGCCGGCCGGAAAAGATTCGTGTCAATCGGGTTTCGGACAATCTCAATCGGTTTTTTAAGCCCGTGGGCGGCCAGTCCTTCGGCCAAGGAACGGCTTGGGCTTAGGACCAGGCGGCAGCGATTGTAATAGGCGACGGTGTATCGCCAGGAAAATTTCTTTGTCCAGTTGTAATCCAGCTTGATATGTTTCAAATAATGGTCGTAGAAGGTGTGATGCGTTCCAACCACCGGAATTTTTAATTTTTTCGCCCACCAGACGCCTTGCCAGCCGACCATAAAAGGCGTGTGAACATGGACGAGGTCGGGTTTAAATTTTCTTAATTGGCCGAGACGCGTAAAAGACGGAAGCCCAAAGCGTTCATTTTGGTAAACTAAAGCCGGCAGGGACGGCAAGACGACTACGGTCGGATTGTTTTTCTTATTATCAAAACATTTTTTGGAATTGTCTGAAATAGTAAAGACGCTGACCCGGTGTCCCCGGGCGGCCAGCTCTTCGGCCGACTCTTTGACCACGTTGGCGACGCCATTGACCTGCGGCGGGAAGGTGTCGCTAAAAATCGCTATGCGCATATTTTTTCAAGAAATTTAGAATAATTCGGACGGTTTCTTCCGGCGCGTTGGTTCCGACAAAATGGTTGGGATTGTTGGGGATGACGACTTCGGCTTGGGGAATCGCTCCGGCCAGGTCGTTGATTTCAGCTCGGGTAATAAAAGCGTCTTTCCGGCCGTAGACAACCGCCGTCGGGATTTTGATTTGGCTGATTTCTTTTTTGAAATTGATTTTAAACTCGTTGGCCAGAAGCCAAAAGTTGACCGTTAGGGGCATTGTCCTAAGTCCATCGCGAACGGAATCCCGGTAGC
>PEUE01000022.1:8406-8863 GCA_002780785.1 Candidatus Portnoybacteria bacterium CG02_land_8_20_14_3_00_45_8 | reverse complement strand
CGGCCACGGATGCCGACGGCAATACCGATACCTCGCCGGCCGACTATGTTTGGATAATAGATTTAAGTCCGCCGCAATTGAGCAATATTTTATCAAGCCCGGGCCGCAATTCAGCTTTGATTTCTTGGACATCGTCGGAAACAGGTATCTTTCAGGTTGAATACGGCACGTCAACCAGTTACGGTTTTACCAGCGCCACAACTTCTCTGGTTAATTTAACAATTAGCTCATTGAGCGTTAATAATGTTTATCATTTTCGTCTACTGGCCCAGGACAGCGCTGGCAATGCCACGACCACAATTGATTATAGTTTTACTACTTCCGCGCAGGCCGAGAATGTGGTGATTAGTGAAATTCAAATCAGCGGCGCCACGGCCAATGATGAATTTGTGGAACTTTATAATCCCACTGCTAGCGATATTAATTTACAGGGTTGGCGCTTGACTAGAAAATCTGC
>PEUE01000022.1:3407-7989 GCA_002780785.1 Candidatus Portnoybacteria bacterium CG02_land_8_20_14_3_00_45_8 | reverse complement strand
CGAATCCGGAGCGAGCCGGCCGACTTTAATGACCGCTTCGGTTTGGCCGACCTGGCAAAAGGACTTGGCGCGCACCGGCCAGTTGGCGGTTAATTCTTTAGCTACGAGTACGATGGCGATTAAGTGGACAACAACCACCGTGGCGACCAAAGAATTTACTACTCGTCCTATGCTGGATGACGAAGGCAATATTTATATTGGCCGGTCCGACGGGTTGGCTAAATACTCTTCCGCAGGGGAATTTTTGTGGCTTTGCGCCACCAGCACTACTGCTTCCGTGCCTTTGATCGCGTCTGACGGCACAATCTTTTTCCGTGGCAGCTGGGGGCTTTATGCTATTAACAAAAGTGGGCAGTTAAAGTGGAAATATGCTTTGACGGGTACAGCTGGCGTTAACGCCGCTATCGCTATTTTATCCGACGGCACGCTCATCACTCAGTCGGCCGAAAATATTTACGCAGTTAATCAAGATGCCACGCTGAAGTGGGTCTTTAGCCCGAGCCGTTCTATGGGCAGTTCCAATTCCATCGGCGCCTTTGTTGTTGATTCCTCGGATAATATTTACATAACGATTGATAAGTATATTTATAAGATTAATTCGGCTGGCAGTTCGGCCTGGGAAAAAGAAAAAACTTTGGGTGATAGCTACTCTTCCTTGGCGCTGGGGTCGGGCAATATTTTGTATGTTTCTGTTGCCTCTTGGGTTCCCAGCTATTATCGAGGTGGATTTTATGCGTTAAATACCAGCGACGGCTCAACTATTTGGGCTGACGAAGATGGGTTTAACAACCACGCAGAGCTGGCGCCGGCCGTTGATGTTTCTGGCAAAACTTACGCTATTTTATACTTTGGCGACTCTACCAGAAAACTGCAGGCCTACAATGCTACAAGTACCCATAGCTGGGCAACTAATTTGGGCAATTCAGGATTTTCAGCGCCGTTGATAACCTTAGACAACAAAATTTATTTGGCCGACCAAAAAACCATTAAGATTTTTAACATCAGCGACGGCAGCTTGGTCTACGGCTTTACCATGCCCGACAACGAGGATATTAACAATTACTTTGGCGCAGTGGGGAGTAACGGGACGCTTTATTTGGCTTGTTCTAATGGTTTGAAACTCTACGCAATCGGGACGACACCTTAATTTTCTTGTATGAGGCGCAATAATGACATTCCAACATTCTGCAGAATGTTGGAATGTCATTGGGTTTCAACTTGTTTTTAACAGAAACAAAAAATCGTCCCGCAAAATGCGGGATGATTTTTTGTTGTCCAAGCAAGCTTGTAAGCCGAATTCTGTATCTCGCCCCGAAGGGCGGATGGTAATCATCTGTCTGGGCCGACAATTACTTGCGGGCTCTGGCGATCTACTTGTCTTATGAGATTCAAGCTTCAAACCTCATAGTTTGATCTTGCTCCCAGTAAGGATTTAGCCGTTTCACCTCCAATGTTGCCACTGGAATTTATCCCGGAGGGATACCCGATTTCTTTCGATTTCGGGCGTCACTGTTCGCACCTCGACCCCGCCGAGGCGGGGCGACGGCCGTTAGCTCCGACGCTCTTTAGAGGTCGGAGTCCCGATCTTTACGTCGGGACCGCTACTTTTTTATCTGCTCAAAAGAGCACGATGGAGTTCGGACTTTCCTCCCCTTGCCACTTTTATATGGTAAAGAGCGATTACCCGACTTGCTTGGACGATTATATTCTAGGACTATACAAAGGCCTTGTCAAGTCCTTGATTTTAAGGGGCTGGCGGCGTTAGAATAAGCGTACAATTATGAAACGATCAGAATTAATTTTTACAGCGGCGCTGGTACCGGTGGATTATTTGATGTTGGTGCTGGCGGGGCTGGCAGCTTACGGCCTGCGTTTTAGTAGCTTGGTGGCTGATTGGCGACCGGTACTTTTTAGCGTTAACCTGCCTTTTGAGCGGTTTATGGGATTGGTGATTTTGGTTGGTCTTTTTTTATTAGTGCTTTTTGCTTTGTCCGGCCTGTATGAAATTCGACGGGCCAATGGGGTACTGGAAGATTTTGCGCGCATCACCATTGCCGTTTCGGCCGGTATGGCGGCGGTAATTGTTTATGGCTTTATTCGGCGCGAGTGGTTTGAGTCGCGCTTTTTGATTTTTTCTACTTGGATTTTGGCGATATTTTCTGTGGCGTTGGGGAGGATAATGGTGAGGGCCGTTCAGAAGTTTTTGGTCAGCCGGTATAAAGTTGGCGCGCATAATGTGCTGGTCATCGGCGGCGATGAGATCTCCGAGGAGTTAATTAGCGAGATGAAGAGCCATAAATCGTTGGGCTACAATTTGGTGCGCTATTTTAAGGATTTGGATTTGCCCGCGATCAAACAGATTTTGGCTAGCCAGTCAATTGATGATGTGATTTTGGCTAATCCAGATTTTGCCCGCGAGCCGGTGCTGGAACTAGTTGATCTTTGCGAAGAACGGCGTTTTAATTTTAAGTTCGTGCCCAATCTTTTTCAGACCTTGACCATTAACGTTGAGTTTGACGCTTTGGCCGGAATTCCTTTGGTGGAGCTTAAGCGCACTTCGCTTGATGGCTGGGGCAAGATTTTAAAAAGGACAATGGATATTGTCGGGTCATTTTTACTGGCCGTGATTTTTTCGCCCGTTATGGCCGTGGTGGCTATTTTAGTGAAATTAGATTCGTCCGGCCCCGTAATTTACAAAAATCGACGCGTAGGACCGGACGGCTCTTTTAACGCTTATAAATTTCGCTCAATGAAAAGAGAATACTGCACGGGGTCCGAATACGACCCGGATGGCCAAGCCAGCACTTTTGAGGATGAGTTAGCCGCTAAGCAAAGTTTGCGCCGTGGCCCGGTTTTTAAAATCGCCGATGACCCGCGCCGGACCAAGCTCGGCCGGTTTTTGGAAAAATCAAGCTTGGATGAATTGCCGCAATTTTTTAATGTGCTGGTCAGCGATATGAGTTTAGTGGGGCCGCGGCCCCATATGCCCAAGGAAGTGGCTAAGTATGAAAAATGGCATCAGAAAGTTTTTAACATAAAGCCGGGCATCACGGGTTTGGCTCAGATTTCCGGGCGCTCTGAGATTGACTTTGATGAAGAGGCAAAGTTGGATATTTATTATATTGAAAATTGGTCGCTGTGGCTGGATTTTAAAGTTTTACTAAAAACCCCGTGGGTAGTTTTATTTAGAAGACAACGCACCTAAAATTTTAAAAAAATTGTAAATGTGAGTTGCGCTGGTACACGATTATCTAAATCAATACGGGGGAGGCAGAGTCGTCCCGCAAAGCGGGACTCCCTAAAACCCCTCGGTTTTAGTATTTCCGCCGCGGGAAACCCAGGTTTCCCGACCCCTTCCTGGTTCTGCCCCAAGATGGTAAGCTGGAATATTGAACTTTTATGCGAGTAGCTCTAGTACACGACTATCTAAATCAATACGGAGGGGCAGAACGCGTTCTTGAGGCATTTTGTGAGATTTGGCCTGAGGCGCCGATTTTTACTTTGGTTTATAGCCGTCAGCGCACTGGCTCGGCTTTTACGGGACGCAATATTAAAACCTCTTTTCTGCAGCGAGTTCCTTTTGTCAGGGCGCATCACCGGCCGTTTCTGATGCTAATGCCGCTGGCCATTGAGCAGTTTGATTTGTCAAAGTATGATTTGGTAATTTCCGACTCGGCCAGTTTTGCCAAAGGAGTGATTACTCGGCCCGGCACGCTGCATATTTGTTATTGCCACACGCCCACCCGCTATGTTTGGGATGATAGCCATCGGTATGTGAGAGAGTTTGCTTACCCGAAGTTAATTAAAAGAATTATTCCGCCGTTTCTGAATTATTTGCGGCTGTGGGACGAGGCGGCGGCAGACCGGCCCGATAAGTATCTGGTTAATTCTCACTTTGTCGCTTCGCGCGTTAAAAAATATTATCGCCGCGGGGCGCAAGTGATTCATCCGCCGGTCAAAACCAGCCATTTTTACGCTAGTTCCGAGCCCGGAGATTATTTTTTAATGGTAGCGCGCTTCCTGCCGTATAAAAAAATTGATTTAGCTATTGAGGCGTTTAATTACTTGGGCTGGCCGCTTAAAATAATTGGCGATGGGCCGGAAAAAAAGCGGTTGGCGAAAATGGCGCGCGCCAACATTGAATTTGTCGGCTTAGTTGACGACAAACTCTTGCCTGATTATTACGCCAAGTGCCGGGCCTTTATTTTTCCGCAGGAGGAGGACTTTGGCATCACGGCCGTGGAAGCGATGAGCGCGGGGCGACCGGTAATCGCTTGGCGCGGCGGCGGAGCGCTAGAAATTGTCAAAGAAGGGGAGACGGGTTTATTTTTTGGAGAGGAAAACGCCCAGTCGCTGATTGAAGTGCTGCAGAAATTCCGGTTAACTGATTTTTCTACTCAAGTTATTCGTGCCCACGCCCAGCGATTTGACAAAGAGGTCTTTAAGGAAAAAATTAAGCGGTTTGTTGAGGCGTCGTTTAAAGAACGGCAGCAAGCGAACCGGATTATTTAATTAGCTAATCATTTAGGATAAATTTATGTCTTTGCAAATTTTCCAAAAATACGCGAAGCGATATCGGGCA
>PEUE01000022.1:0-3394 GCA_002780785.1 Candidatus Portnoybacteria bacterium CG02_land_8_20_14_3_00_45_8 | reverse complement strand
CAGTATCGGTGAGCCGTTTGGGCACCCAGCAGGCCAGTGATTATAAATACGATAGCTATTATGCTATGAAGGCCTCGGATGAGTTTGGTGATACCGTGGCGGGCTGGTTTAAAACCCCGGAAATGACCGCAGCGGTCTATAAAAAAGCCAATATGAATTTGGGTGGCACGAATTTAAATAATATGGCGCGGCGTTTTCAGGCGTCAAAAATTTCGCCCAATGTGGTGGACGTAAGATTTGGTGTTAAGACCGAGGAAGAAGGTCGGAACTTAGCTCTGGCTATGACTGGCATACTGCAGGATAAATCTTCTTTATTGAGCTCGCTTTCCGGCCAAGGGATTGCTTTTGCCGCCATGACGAGCGAGCCGGTAATTGTTAAAAATACTTACGCTATTTGGTGGAATGCGCTGGCCGGATTCCTGGCGGGCTTGGTGTTGGGGATTTTTATTAGGGTGGCCAAGGAATATTTTGGGTAAAAACTTTTAACTCTTAATTCTTAATTCATGACCATTGGCGTTGATTTGCGAGTGTTGGCCAAGGGAACGCGGACCGGGATAGAAGAGTACACGCTTAATCTTCTGTCCCGTCTTTTGTCTTTGGACAAAAGCGTTAAGTTTAAATTATTTTATAACGCCTGGAACAAAGAGCCGCTGGTTTACGATTGGTTAAAACTTTCCAATGTTGAGCTGAAAAAATTTCGTTTTCCCAATCGTTTTGTATTTGACCCGCTGGCCAAAATGTTTACCTGGCCGCACATTGACCGGCTCTTGGGCGGCGCGGATGTTTTTTTCAGCCCGCATTTTTTATTGAGCCCGGTTTCGCCCAAGTGCCGTCAAGCAATAACTTTTCATGATTTGTCATTTGAATATTTTCCGGAATTTTTACCCTGGCGCAAGCGGTTCTGGCACGCTTCGCTGTCGCCCAAGACCCGCGCTCGCCAGGCGCAAAAAATAATCGCTGTTTCCCAGTCAACTAAAGATGACTTAGTTAAACTTTATGGCTTGCCGGATAAAAAAATCAGAGTGATTTATTCTGGAGTGGGCGAGGAATTCAAGCAGCTGCCATTGGAGAATTGTTCGTTTGTTAAGCAAAAGTACGACCTGCCTGATAATTTTATCCTGTATTTTGGCACGATTGAACCGCGCAAAAATATAGTTGGTTTAATTGAGGCCTATGACTTGTTCCGGCAAAAGCTGGGGCAAGATAGCGCGCCTCAACTGGTTATTGCCGGACAGACCGGCTGGTTTTATAAAGAAACATTGCTGGCAGCTCGGCGTTCCGCTTTTTCCCAAGACATAATTTTTACCGGTTTTATTGAACCATCGGATAAAGTTTATTTGTTTAATTTGGCTTCGCTTTTTGTTTACCCGAGCTTTTTTGAGGGCTTCGGCTTTCCGCCGCTGGAAGCCATGGCTTGCGGCGTGCCGGTTATCTGTTCTAACACTTCGTCTTTTCCGGAAGTCGTGGGCGAAGCGGCTTTGATGATTGACCCATATAATTTTGAAGAGCTGGCTTGGGCCATAAAAGAGGTTTGGCAAGACAATAATTTACGGACAGACCTCATAGCACGGGGACTGGCCAGAGCGAAAAATTTTTCTTGGCAAAAATGCGCCAAAGAAACGCTGGGTTTTTTGACTTCGTCGTAACTTTTAATTTTTCTTATGACTATCGGCATTGACGCTCGGTTTTTCGGCCCCAAGGCCAAGGGACTCGGGCGATACACGCAACAACTATTGGCGGAGCTGGCCAAGCTTGACCAGCAGAATGATTATTTGGTGTTTTTACGCGCTGAAGATTTTGCTGAATATCAGCCGCCCAGCCCTCGTTTCAAAAAAGTACTGGCTGATTACCGCTGGTATTCGCTGGGGGAGCAGCTGCTTTTTCCGCTGGCGCTTTACCGGCATAAAATTGATTTGATGCACTTTACTCATTTTAACGCGCCGGTGTTTTACGCCAGGCCTTATGTTGTAACTATCCACGATTTAATTTTGCGGCGTTTTGGCACGACTCGCGGTTGGCTTTGGGGGAGAGTGCGATACTGGCTAAAAAATCTGGGTTACGAGGCGGTTATTCGGATAATTGTCCGGCGGGCTAAGAAAATAATCGCTGTTTCCGAATATGTGAAAAAAGATATTATAGATTCTTTTGGCGTAGCGCCGGAGAAAATCGCGGTTATTTATGAAAGCGGGCCAGCAGCTGCTAGTCGTCAGCCAGCGTCAGGCGACAGAGAGGTCTTAGAAAAACACCAAATTAAAAAGCCCTACTTGCTTTATGTCGGCAATGCATATCCTCATAAAAACTTAGAGCGGTTGATTGAGGCCTTTAAAATATTGCAGGAAAAGCATCAGCCGGATTTACAGCTGGTGCTGGTTGGGGGAGAAGACCATTTTTATCGGCGTCTGAAAAAGAAAAATTGCAACGAAGCCGGTGTTTGTTTTGGCGGTGGGGTAATTTTTACCGGTTTTGTGCCTGATGAAAACCTGGCGGTTTTATACAATAATGCCGAAGTTTATGTTTTTCCATCATTGTGCGAAGGTTTTGGTTTGCCGCCGTTGGAAGCGATGAGACATGGCTTGCCGGTGGCGGCCTCGCGCGCCACGTGTCTGCCCGAGATTTTAGGCGGGGCCGCGCACTATTTTGACGCGACCAGCCCCAATGACATGGCCGATAAAATCAACGAGGTCGTGGAAAATAACAATTTGCGCCAACGATTAATAGGACTGGGCCTTGAACAGATAAAAAAATATTCTTGGCAAGCAATGGCTGAAAAGACGCTGGAAATATACCGCTCAGCCATAAATTAGCTCTTTGCCAGAAGCCATTTTTCGGGGCGGCTCAGACCGCCTTTTTTTCTTTTGTGGATTTAGAGTTATTCTTTGTGATACAATAAGGTCGTCTAAGGGTTATGAAAGAACCAAACACCAATAGCCCATCTTTTGGTATCCGCCAGCCGGCCAGCGGTGGTAATTTAGGCGCGTCTAGCAATAGTTCAGGACAGCCGGTTTTAGGTTTGGCTACAAAAAGAAAAAAACTGACGGAAGAATATGAAGACGGACGGGTGTTGAATTTGCGGTTATTAAAAAAGGTCTTGGCGCTGCCCAAAGAAAAGCCCCCAAAAGTAAAAGTTAAAAGAGGCCGGAAAAAAGTTTTAACCAGTCAAGCGTCTGGTAGCGGTAGTGATGTAGCTGGGCCGTTGCGCTACTTGGTCAGTCAGCCAGTGATAAAAGAAGCGCTGGAAATTTCATCTCCCGACCGGGAAAATATTTTGGCGGTACTGGAAGAAATTGAGCAAGTTAATAAATATTTAAAAACCTATGGTTTGGCTGAGACGGAAATCGACCAGGCAATTCGGCAGGCCGAAGAAGAGCTGTCGGATGATTTAACTCAGGAAATT